>JBEIVK010000157.1:0-7833 GCA_040373935.1 Alphaproteobacteria bacterium | reverse complement strand
GGGCCGGCCGCCGAGCGCGGGGCGGGGCCCCAGCGGGCCGCCGCGCCGCCTGGGACGCGCACCTGCACGGCAAACAGCGGGGTGAACGGGTGCGGGACTGCGCCGCGGCGCAAGGCGGTGAGCCAGGCGGCGGGCGGTCGGTCGGGCGGGACGCGCAGGGCATAGCCGCGGCTCGCGAGGGCCTGCGCGAGGGCCGCGGGATCTGCCGCCGGGTCCACCTCGGCCAGGTGAGCGGTGGCGTCGAGCGCGTACACCGGGCCGGCGCCCGCCGGTGGGGGCGGACCCATCGCGGCCGCCGCGTCGGGGGCGTAGACCCGCCCCGGGTTGAGGATGCCCGAAGGGTCCCAGGCGGCGCGCGCCTCCTGAAAGATGCGGGCGGCGGCGCCCCACTCGCGGGTGGCCGCGCGGGCCTTGAGTTGGCCGACGCCGTGATGGTGGGTGACGGTGCCTCCGGCCTCGGCGGCCGCAGCGAGCCCATCGGCCCAGGTGGCATCGTAGACATCCACGCCGCCGCGGCCGACGAAGCTGAAGTAGATCGAGCAGCCTTCGGCGTAGGCGTGGCTGAAATGGGCCATCACCAGCGCGCGCCGCCCCAGGGCGGCCCGGACGGCCTTGTGCAAGCCGTCGAGACGGGACCAGGGGGCGGCCACCTCCATCGTGTCTGCCCAGCCGCCGCCGGCAAACACGGGCGCCAGCTTGTAGGAGACCTCGTGGCGATGGGCGTACCAATACTCACCGGGCGCGGCGCCGAGATCTCGCCCCCGGGCCAGCACCGGCGCAGCGGCCGCGACGTCGGCGTCGACGCGGGCCGATTGGCCTTCAAAGCCCACGACCAGCAAGACCTCGTCGCCGATGTGCCCGGCGATGCGGTTGACGAATCGAGGCAAGGCGAGCGCCGGCTCGAGGAGATGTTGGTGAAGCACCGGGACTTCGGCGACGGCTTCGCGGAGGCGTTGCAACCAACCGGGGCCGGGGCGCGCGGGCGCCTGGGCGCGGGCGGCCTTGCGCGCGGGGCCACCGATGCGGGTGTCGATGGCGTCGTACAGTCGCAGGACGAACGGCAGCGCAGGGCCCTGCATGAGGCTGCGCATCGCGTCCCAGGCGGCTTCGAGGTGCGGGAAGGCGTAGGCGCGCAGCCATCGGTGCGGAGCCAGCGGCCACGTCCGGATGGCCAGCGAGGTGAAGATGCCGAGGGTGCCTTCGCTGCCGCACAACAGGGGGAGGGGATCTTCGGCGTGGGGAGACGACCAGCCCCCGCCCAGCAGCGGGCCCGCGGGAGACTCGGCGGTGGCGGCCAGGAGCATGTCGTCGAAGACGCCATAGAAACTTGAGAACTGCCCGGCAGAGCGCGCCGCGGCCCAGCCTCCCACGGTGCTGCAGAGGATGGAACTGGGGCTGTGGCCGATGGTGGCGCCGCGGTGGGCGAGCCAGGCCTCGAGGTGCTGGCCGAGCATGCCCGGCTCGACGACGACCACCCGTGCGTCTTGGTCGAAGTGGCGGACCGCGGCCATTCGCTTGAGGTCCAGCGTGATGGCGCCGGAGATGCCGGCCGCGCCTCCGCAGACCCCGGACCCAGCGCCGTAGGGAACCACGGGCACGCCCGCGTTGCGAGCCCAAGCGACCGTGGCGCGGACCTCGCGGGCGTTGCGCGGCCACACGACGGCGGCCGGCGCCGGGGGGCGGCGCCCCTCGCGGGCCTCCAGCGTGGCGCGGGGCCAGAGGTCGCGGCGCGCGGCGCCGGTGTCGAGCGGGTCCGTGCTGAACGGCACGCCGAGGTGGCGGAGGGCGTCCATGGGGTGGGGCGTAGCCGGGTCCCCAGAGGGCGGCACGGAGAGCAGGGCAGAAAACGCAAAACACCCGGCCGTTGTCTGCGGCCGGGTGTCGTTGTGGTGAGGCAGCGGGGGATGCTCCGCCGGACCGTTCAGGTCTCCATCCGGGCCGCTCCTTTGCAGGATGCGTGCCAGGGGGATTATGGGTGAAAAGTCGGCTTACGTCCGTAGACCTGGCGTAGATGAGCCCCGCGCTGGCGGTCCCGGACGGGCAAACCACGACATGGATGTCGCGATCAGGGGGTGGGCTCTCCGCGAAGACGGGAGAACAGACCGGGCAGCGCATCGGCGATAAACCAGGGCCGCTCGACGGGATGCGCGTACTCACCCCCTGGCACATCGACGTGCAGGAGGTCCGGGCGGCGCGCCCGCAGACGGTCCAGCAAGCGTGGCGGGTAGAGGGGGTCCCCGCTGCCCCAGACGGCGCCGAGGGGGCAGCTCGGCAGGGGAATATCTGTGCTGATACCAGCGATGTCGCGGAGCAGGGAGGCGGTCCGAGCCCGCCCCTCGGCCGTGGCAACCCCCGGCGCGCAGAGTGCGACAACGGTGTCGCGGTCCATGACGTAGGGATTCGCCACGGCGCGCCGCAGTCCGGCGGAGCTGGCGAGGAAGCGCGTCCACACCCGCGGCTGCAGGAGGACCGAGGGGCCCCACCCCGGAAGGCCGGCCAAGCGTCCCAGCGCCGTGAAGGCGGGCCCCGCCTCGCCGATGGGACCGTTGACCACGACCAGCGCCGCCGGCGGCCGCCGGGCCGCCGCCGCGAGGGCGACCGGCACCGCCGCGCCGTGCGCAACCGCGAGATCGTGCGGCGACCAGGTGGCGGCCAGCGCGCCGGCCAGCGCCTCGACGGTGGCCGGCGCGGGGAGCCCCAGGACATCGAGCGCAGCGGGGCGAAGTCCCGGGTGGACCGTGAGACGTTCGGCGACGGCGTCCCAGAAGGGAGCGCCGAAGGGAGGGCCCGTGATCAGGTGGAGGAGCGGCATGCCCCGCGGGCTAACCCGGGTGCGCCGCGGCGCGCGGTCAACCCGGGTTGGCGGCGTCCGGCGTCGGGGTGGACAGCACCGTCCAGGTCGGCCCGCCATCGGGGGAACGGGCCCAGACCGTGTCGTCTTCCAGCGCGGGGAAGGTGGTCTCGTCGACCGTGGCGCCCGCGGCGTCCTGGAGGGTGAGGGTCTCCCCCGTGCCGGAGAGCTTGAAGGGCGCATGCGGCCCGGGCTCCGTGCCTGCCCCGTCGTCGCACCAGATGAGCAGGCGGGCGCCCGCCGCCAGTGCCGTGCCCGCCGGAAGGGTGAGCGCCGGGCCGCCCGTCGCTGCGGTGTCCGTGAGCACCCAGTCGCTGAGGTCCACCGAGTCCGCGCCGGTGTTGAGCAGCTCCACCCAGTCCGGCCCGCCCGCCGTGTCGCCCGCTTGGAGCTCGTTGAGGACCACCGGGGCGTCGGAGTCTGCGTCGGTGTCGGCGTCGGAGTCTGCGTCGGTGTCGGCGTCGGTGTCGGCGTCGGCGTCGGAGTCTGCGTCGGTGTCGGCGTCGGTGTCGGCGTCCGCCTCGGCCGCCGCGGTGTCTGCCTTGCCGGAGCCACCCCCAGAGCAGGCGGACACAGACACGAGCAGCGGCAGGATGCAGAACGGATGGAGGATCGCGCAGCGCATGAGGACTCCAGGGACGGACCGCCCCCAGAGTGACGCCATCCGCGGCCACGCGCAAGGGCTGTTGGCCGGCCGCCCGCGACGGCGCCCCGGCCGGGCGGCCACCCGGCCCAGGAATCCCCGGCACCCCGCCGCAGCCCGCGCCCGGCGGGGTAAGGAGCGGCGTCCGCGTGCCCCCGGTGCCCAGCATGGCCAAGCCTCCGACCTCTCCCGTCAGCCGCATCGCCCGCCTCGGCGGGCTCACTTCGCGGATCTCCGGGTCGTACCTGGGCCAGCGCATCGCCGGCGTCTTCCAGGATGAGGAGACGCGGGAGAGCGCGCTGCGCAAGCTGCACCTGGAGAACGCCGAGCGGGTGGTGGAGACGATGGGCGCCCTCAAGGGCGCGGCCATGAAGGTGGGCCAGTCGCTCGCGCAGGTTGTGGACGGCATGGATCTCCCCCCGGAGATGGCGTCCATCCTGGGCAAGCTCAACAACAAGGCCCAGCCGGTGCCCTTCGACCTCATCCGCCGCTCCGTCGAGGCGGAGCTGGGCGCCCCGTTGGCCGAGCTGTTCGCCGATTTCGACCCGGAGCCCCTCGGCACGGCCTCTCTCGCGCAGGCCCATGCGGCGCGCCTCAAGTCGGGCGAGCGCGTGGTGGTGAAGGTGCTGCATGAGGGCATCGAGAAGTCGGTGGACGCCGACCTCGCGGCGCTCAAGAGCATCCTGATCACCGGGCGGGTGCTCAACCGCGACAAGGAAGAGATCGACGCCATCTTCGACGAGATCCGTCACCGCCTCGGCGAAGAGCTGGATTACTTCCAGGAGGCGGCAAACCTCGAGTTCTTCAAGAAGGCGCTCGCGCGGTTCGACGGGGTGGAGATCCCGGGGACACATCCGCAGTTCTGCACGGGGCGGGTGCTCACGATGGACCGCCTGACCGGCGCTTCCCTCGATGACTTCCTCCCCACCGCGACGCCGGAGGCGCGGCAGCGCGCGGGCACGCTGCTGGTGGAGGCCTTTCACGACATGGTGTACCGGCTGCGCGCCGTGCACGCAGACCCGCATGGGGGCAACTACCTGTTTCGCAAGGACGGTGGCATCGGCATCCTCGACTTCGGCTGCGTGAAGCGCTTCGACCCCTACTGGATCGCCAACTACGCACGCATGGCGCGGGCCGCCGTTTGGCCGGACCCGCCCACGTTCTTCTCGATGGCCCGTGAGATCGACGTGCTGCGGGGCGATGACGCCGACGCCAAGGACCTCCTCTGGCGGTTGAGCCAAGCCATCGTCGCGCCGCTCCAGATGCCCGAAGTCCAGGCTGGCGGCGCGCAAGACCAAGTCCTCCTGAACGTGAAGGCCCTGGTGCCGCAGGTCCTCCGCCACCGCACCGTCCGCGGCCCGCGGGACCTCATCTTCCTGCACCGGGCCTTGGGCGGCACCCACGCGATGCTGCGGCGTTTGGAGCATCGCTATCCCTACCAGGCCCTCTTCGACCGCACCTCCCGGCACGCCATCGCCGTCGCCGAGGGGCGTGTGGCCGACGGCAGCCTCCCCCTCTGAGCGCCGGTGGAGGCCCTCCTCGCGTTGCGCGCGCGGCTTCGCCCGGTGGAGGCCGACGCCGACCGCCTGCCGTGGGCGGCGGAGCGGCCGTGGCGGGTGCGCACCCACATCGGCGTCGATGACGGTCTGCTGGTGGTTGATCTGCATGACTTGGGCGCCGCCCAGGTGGAGCGGCTGGTCGGGTTGTTGGATGGCCTGACGGCGGTGCCGGGGGCGGCCGTTGTGTTCGTGACCGGACGCGGGCGGCGCTCCCGCGGCGCGCCGGTGCTGCCCCAGGTGACCGCGGCGGCCTTGCGGGGCCTCGCCCGCCGCCACCCCGGCTGGCGGGTGGTGGCGGGAGGCGCCGGGCGCGTCGTGCTGGTGCTGGACGCCGCCCGCGCGCCGGGCCACCTCACCGGGCGCATGGGCTGGGGCCTCCGCCTCCTGCTGGTGGCGCTGGGGGTGGCGGCCCTTGCCCGCTGCGCGCTCGGCTGCGCTTAGGCGGCGGGGCGCAGCATCCCGAGGAGGCGGGCGCGCAGCGCGATGTCCTCCTCGATGCGGCGGCGCACGGCCTCCTTGCCGTTGGCGAGGCGCTCGTCGCCCAGGCTGTACCAGCTCCCCGACTTGGTGAGCACGCCCTGCTCTTCGCCGAGCTGGAGGATCTCGCCCTCGGTGGACACGCCCTTGCCGAAGAAGATGTCGAACTCGGCCTCGCGGAAGGGCGGGGCCATCTTGTTCTTGACCACCTTGACCCGCGTGCGGTTGCCCACGGCCTCATCGCCCTCTGCGACCTTGCCGATGCGCCGCACCTCGAGGCGCTGGCTCGCGTAGTACTTGAGCGCGTTGCCGCCCGCCGTGACCTCCGAGGGGCCGAAGGTCACGCCGATCTTCTGGCGCAGCTGGTTGATGAAGATGACCGTCGCGCGAGTGCGGCTGATGACCCCGGTGAGCTTGCGCAGGCCCTTGCTCATCAGGCGCGCCTGGAGGCCGACCTGCATGTCCGCCATGTCGCCCTCGAGCTCGGCGCGCGGCACCAGCGCGGCGACGGAGTCGATGACCACGAGGTCCACGCCGCCGCTGGACACAAGCTGCTCGGCCACCTCCAGGGCCTGCTCGCCGTCGTCGGGCTGCGAGACGAGGAGCTGATCGAGCTGCACGCCGAGCTTGCGGGCGTAGACCGGATCGAGGGCGTGCTCTGCGTCGATGAAGGCGCAGACCCCGCCGCCCGCCTGGGCGTTGGCGATGGCGTGCAGGGTGAGCGTCGTTTTGCCGCTGGCCTCGGGGCCGTAGATCTCGACCACCCGCCCGCGCGGGTAGCCGCCGCAGCCCAGCGCGCGGTCCAGGAGGAGGGAGCCGGTGGGGATGGTGTCCACGGCCACCGCCTCGCCGTCGAGGCGCATGACCGTGCCGGTGCCGAACTGCTTGTCGAGGCGGCGGATGGCATCCGCCACCGCGGCGGCGCGCTGCTCGGGGCGGAGTGAGGGGTTGGAGTCGAAACTCATGGCATGTCTCCGGACGAATGGCCCACGCGGGGCTGGGGGGAAGGGCGCGCGCACACGGCGTACACGCGACCCGGGGAGGCCGGGAGCGGCACCTGGACCGTCCCGGAGGCGAGAGGAAAAGTGGCGGGGAACGCGGTGAGCGCGCGGGCGCCGCGGCGCGCCGGGCGCAGCGTGGCCTCGACCCGCTGGCCCTCCTGGGCGGCGCGCGCCCCCGCCCACCAGTGGAGCGGCAGGTCGCCGAGCGCGCCATCGGCCCACTCGACGACGAGGAAGTCGCCTTCGATGCGGTCCACCACCCCCGGGGCGGGGGCCGACGCGCCGTGCAGCCACGTGGCGCAGAGCCAGCCGGCGGCCCCGCGGAGGCCCGCCCTCATGGCGCACCCCCGGCGACGCCCGTGAAGCCGCGGTAGGTGGCGGCTTCGAGCACGTGGGGCACGTCGACCCGCGCGGTGCCGTCGAGATCTGCCAAGGTGCGGGCGACCTTCAGGAGGCGCGCCCAGGCCCGGGCCGAGAAGCCCAGCCGCTCCATCGCGGTGGAGAGCGTGTGCACGGCGGCGGGCGTCGGGTCGGCTGCCGCGCGGATGGCCTCGCCGGCCAACTCGGCGTTGCTGCGGGGGAACCCGGCCGCCGCCCGTTGCCGCTGCCGATCGCGCGCGGCCTCCACCCGGGCCCGAACCGCCGCTGATGGCTCGCCGGGGGCGGCGCGGGCGAGCTGCGCCGGCTCCACCGGCTGCACCCAGACCTGGAGATCGATGCGGTCCAGCAGCGGGCCGGAGAGGCGGGCGCGGTAGCGCTCGCGGGCGGCGGGGGCGCAGGTGCAGGGCCGCGTGGGGTGACCCTCGTAGCCGCAGGGGCAGGGGTTGGCCGCCGCGACCAGCGTAAAGCCAGCCGGGAAGCGCACCGTGCCGTGGGCGCGGGAGATGCGGATCTCGCGGTCTTCGAGGGGGCCGCGCAGCAGCTCCAGAACGGAGCGGCCGAACTCCGGCAGCTCGTCGAGGAAGAGCACGCCGTGGTGCGCGAGGCTGACCTCCCCCGGTTGCAGCAGGGCGTTGCCCACCATGCCGGCCGCGCTCACGCTGTGGTGGGGGGCCCGGAACGGGCGGCGCGCCACGAGGCCTTGGCCCTCCCCGCGCAGCCCGCTCACGCTGTGGACGCGGGTGACCTCCACGGCCTCATCGAAGCGCAGGGTGGGCAGGATGCCCGGCAGGCGGGCGGCGAGCATCGTTTTGCCGCAGCCCGGCGGCCCCAGCAGCAGCAGGTTGTGGCCGCCCGCCGCGGCGACCTCCAGCGCGCGGCGGGCCCGGAGCTGCCCGCGCACCTCCGCGAGATCCGGCCCGG
>JBEIVK010000397.1:0-4181 GCA_040373935.1 Alphaproteobacteria bacterium | reverse complement strand
GGCCGCGGCCTGGGCGCTGCGCGCTGCGCCCCTGTCGGAGGTCGCAGCCGCCCTCGCCGCGGCGGACCCGGCCGCTCTCCTGCTTCCGGCGGGCATCTTCCTGGGGCAGCAGGCCCTCCGCGCGTGGCGCCAGGCCGTGCTCGTGCGCGCCAGCGCCCCCGGCCACCGCTTCGGCGCCTCCCACGCCATCCTCTGCGTCTCCTTTTTCTTCGTGAACACGCTGCCCGCGCGGCTTGGCGAGGCGATCCGCCCCGCGCTGCTGCACCGGGTCTGCGGGCTCGGCTGGGGGGCCGCCCTCGCCGTCGTGCTCGCCGAGCGGGCGGTGGACCTCGGCGCGATGTTCGTGCTGCTGGGTGTGCTCGCCTGGCGCGCCCCCGCGCTCGCCTCCGTGCCCGGCTGGTCCGAGGCCGTGCGCCCCCTCGTGGCCCTGGGTCTGCCGCTCGTGCTCGGGGCGCTGGGCGCGCTGGTGTTCGGGGGAGAGGCGGCCGTCGCCGCCCTGCACCGCCGCCTCCCCGGCCTGCCCCCGCGCCTGCTCGGGCTGCTGCGCACCCTCGCCGCCGGCTTCGCCACCCTCCGAGACCGCCGCCGCGCCGCCGCCGTGCTGGCCCTCACCGGGGCCACCTGGGCCCTCACCGCCGCGCTCTACCCGGCCACCGCCGCCGCCCTCGGCTTCGGCCACCGCCTCTCCTGGGCCGACGGCCTCGGCGTGCTCGGCGCCATCATGGCGGGGATGGCCCTGCCCGCCGCTCCGGGATTTGCCGGCACCTACGAGGCAGCCGTGCTGGCCGGCCTCGCCGCGCACGGGATCGCCGGCCCGGCGCCCGTGGCTCCCGGCGGCCCCTCGGCGGACGCGGCGGCCCTCGCCTTCGCGCTGCTGGTCCACTGGGGCGTGTTCCTGGTGCAGAGCGCGACCGCCGCGCTGTCCGCCTTCGCACCGGATTTTCGCGGGGGCGCACTGCGCGGCGCTTGGTCCGCCGCCGGGCCGGGCGCCACCGGCGGGGCCACCGGGGGAGGCGTTGCGGAGGGGGCGCAGCCCCCTCTGCCCCAAGGCTGATCACATCCCGGGCACGCGCTCCATCCACACCGCGTAGACCGGCAGGCCGCGCTGGCGGAACTTGCGCTGGTAGTTGGTCTCCACGTCGTCGGCGAGAGGCCAGGGGGTGCCGTCGCGCACGATGTCGTCCGAGCGACCGAGCACACGGAAGGGCGCGCCGGGCAGCGCGTCGAGCACCGCGAGCAAGCGCTCGACATGGGGGAGGTGGTCCGTTTTCACGCGGAAGCGGGCCCCGGGGCGCAAGGCCGCTGCGGCCCAGGACAAAAAATGTGGACCGATGAGGCGGTGCTTCTCGTCGCGCTCGCGCGACCAGGGATCCGGATGGTGGACGTACAGGCCGTCCAAGGTACCGGGGGCGATGAGATCGTCCAACAGGAAGGCGTCGTACCGGGCGACCCGCGCATTCTCGACGCCAAGGGCACGGATTTTCTTGGCGCACAAGATGACTCTTTTGAAGCGGATCTCCACGCCGAGCCAGTTCCATTCTGGATGCATGCGCGCCATGCCCGACAAGAAAAACCCGTTGCCCGGCCCCACCTCCAGGTGCAGCGGGGCGCTCCGCCCAAAAGCGGCAGACCAGTCCGACCGGCGCGCGACGGCCTCGGCGGCGGTGACCACGGGCGGGCCATAATCCCGGTGCAGCTTGAGGTAGGGGTTGAGGTCTGGCATGCCGTAGGCGTCGAGTGGGCGGTCGGTGACGTGCAGGCGGGCGCGCACCGCGAGGGCGGCGGCGGACAAGCCGGCGCCGGCGTCGTCTGCGGCGTCGTCGGCGTCGGTGTCATCGGCATCGTCGGCGTCGAAGGGGGCGACGGGGGGAGTGCTCACGGCGTGTGCTCGGGCGGCGGGGTGTTGGGCTTCCAATGGGAGCCGGAGACGGTGTGCTCTTTCTTCCAGACGGGCAGGCGCGCCTTCAGCGCCTCCATCGCGTAGCGGCTGGCGGCGTAGGCCTCGTCGCGGTGGGGAGCGGCCACCGACACCACGACGGCAACCTCGCCCACGGCGAGATCGCCGGTGCGGTGCGCGCCTGCCAGCCGCGCGCCCGGCCAACGCGCCGCCGCCTCGGCCACGATCTCCGCCCAGACCGCCGCGCACAGGGGCGTGTAGGCCTCGTAGCTGAGCCCGGTGACGGCCTCGCCGCCGAAGGAGTCGCGCACGACCCCGGTGAAGCTGAGCGCGGCGCCCGCCCCTGGCCAGAGCACCGCCGCCTCGAGGGCGCGGGCGTCGATGGGGCCCGGCGTGACCACGAACTCCGGTGTGGCGAGGCCCATCAGCCCCCCCCGACCGGCGGCAGCAGGGCCAGCTCGTCCCCCGGGGAGAGCCGATGCCCCGGGCCCACCAGCGCCGCGTTGACGGCGTAGGCCACCGGCAGCGCGGCCGCGCCCGGCGCGCCGGCGAAGATCAGCGCGCGCGCCTCGGCCACCGTGCAGCCGTCTGGCACCCCGACGGCCTCCGCGCCGTCCACTCCCCGCTGCTCGCGCAGCGGCCCGAAGCACCGCAGCGTGATGTCCACGCGCCCTCCGCGACCACAAACCGCCCACCCGGATATCATCCCGCGGTGACCGCCGCCCGCGCCCTCCTCCTGCTGCTTGTCGCCTGTGGCGCCGAAGAGCCCGTCCTGGTCGGCGTCCCCGCGGAGCCCCTGCTCGCCCCGGGCCCCGGCGCCCCGGGCGCTGCAGCCGCTCCCGCGCCGGACGGCCCCGCCCCGCGGGTGGCGGAGGGCCGCCCCAGCTACGACCCGGCGCTCTATGTGAAGCCTGCCGGCGTCGTGCTTGACATCGGGCTGCTCGGCGGGCGCTCGCTGCGGGAGGTGAAGGCCGTCGTGGCGGACCAGCTCGGCCCCCCGGTGGACACCGTCCCGCTGCCCGGCGGCGGCGGCACCGAGTATCGCTTCGCCAGCGGGGCCGTGCTGCGCGCCGCAGACGACCGCATCTACCTCCTCCGCACGCCGCTGCCGCAGCCTCTCCGCCGCCACGAAGCCTTCGCCGCCGCCGGGCTTCTCGAGCCGGTGAGCGAGGCGCTCACGCTCCACCGCGAGTACCGCTACAACAACGAGCGCGGCTTTCGCCGCCTGCGGCTCAAGCGGCTCGGTGCCAGCACGGAGGAGGTCGTCGAGGTCGAAGCCTGGAGCTGGATCCCGGGCGAGCACGACAACCGTCGCTGAGCGCGATTTGACGCCCGGGCCGCGCGGGGTCAGGATGGAGGCAGAGCCCGGAGGCGGCGCGTGACCCTCGGCGGCCGACCAGCAATGCAGCCTGCCGGCACGCGGCCCGCCCGCGTCCTGGTGTTTGGCGCGCTCGCCGCCTGCACCGAGTTTCGCGTCGGCGCGCGCCAGCCGGAGGTGACGCCCGGCGTGCGCCTCGAAGAGCGCTTCGTCCAGGCCGCCCTGCCCGCGCTGGATCTCCTGCTCGTCGTGGACGACACGCCCTCGATGGCCGCCGAGCAGGCCGCCCTCGCCAGCGCCCTGCCGCGCCTCGCCCTCGCGCTGGCCGACGCCGGCCTCGCATGGCAAGCCGGCGTCGTCACCACCACCATGGAGGGCCCCGAGGCCGGCGTGTTGCAAGGCTCGCCGTGGATCCTCACGCCCGACACCGCGGATCTCGCCACCGCCTTGCCCGCGCTCGCCCAGGTCGGGACGGCCGGCGCCGAGCCCGCCGCCGGCCTCGCCGCCTTCAGCGCCGCCTTGCTGCCCCCCCTGCGCGACGGCGCCAACCGCGGCTTCCGCCGCGCCGGCGCGGGTCTCCACGTCATCGTGCTCTCCGACGGGGACGACGGCAGCGACGACTGGCTGGGCCCGGATCCCGTCGCCGCCGCGGCGGACCACCTCGCCGCCGAGGCCGCCACCACGGGGCGCCGCGCGGTCTTCTCCGCCGTCGTCGGCCCTGCGCCGGCCGGCTGCTCCGGCCCGGGCGGGCAGGCCCTCCCCGCCGCCCGGTACGCCGCCCTCGTCGCCGCGACGGGCGGCACCCTCGCCTCCATCTGCGCGGGAGACCTCGCCCCCCTGGCCGACACCCTCGCCGTCGAGGCGGCCGAATACCCCACGCGCTTCCCGCTGCAGGCCCGCCCGCGCCCCGCCACCGTGCGCGTGAGCCTGGACGGCGCGCCGCTGGACAGCGGCTGGGCCGTCGAG
>JBEIVK010000388.1:0-4291 GCA_040373935.1 Alphaproteobacteria bacterium | reverse complement strand
GCGACCGCCCGGCAGCCGCCCGGACGACCGCGGCCCGGGGCCGTCAGCGGGGGCGGTCCGACGCGATGGCGACGGCGAGGACGGCTCGCTCGACGGGGTCGAGCGCCGCGGCGGCGGCGTCGGTGGGGAGGCCGAGGCGCGCGCGGTAGGCGAGGGCGAGGCCGCGGGCGCCGGGGCCGGCGCGGCGCAGGGGCGGCAGGGCGTCGAGCGCGATGGCGAGCTTCTTTTCGTCCATCGAACGCAGGTGCGGCCAGAACCAGAGCCCGCGCTGGCGCAGATCGGCGGAGAGGGCGTCGGCCGCCCATTCCGTGACCTTGCGCATCCAGTCGACGTGCAAGGAGGCGAGCACGCGGTCCCCGACGGCGAGCACGGCGACGAGGCGGGGGTGGAGATCGCCGGGATAGACGTAGGGAAGCTCGAAGTCCGAGAGGTCCA
The DNA here is from genome assembly GCA_040373935.1 of Alphaproteobacteria bacterium. Taxonomy (GTDB): domain Bacteria; phylum Myxococcota_A; class UBA796; order UBA796; family UBA2385; genus JBEIVK01. The sequence goes on along the minus strand of JBEIVK010000388.1, from coordinate 3,856 downwards.
TGCGCGCGGCGCGCTCGCGGTCGGGGCTGGCGAGCACGGCGAGGCGGGCGGCGGGCACCCACCAGGCCGGGTGGCCGGCGGCGGCGGCTTCGAGGCGGGCGGCGAGGGCGGCGTCGGGCGGGGCGCCGGCGTCGGCGCGGGCCTGCTCGGCGAGGATGGCGTCTCGGAGGGTGTCGCCGTCGAGGGCCACCCCGGGAGACGGCGGGGGCGGCGGCGGGGCGAGCCCGGCGAGGGCGCGGTCCAGCGGGCGGGTGAGCGCGGCGTCGAGCGCGGGCCGCAGGGCCGGGACCTGGCGGGCGAGGCGCAGAAAGGCCGGGAAGTGCAGGGCGGGCGGCAGCGGGGCGGCGGCGAGGGCCGCGAGGGTGGCGTCGACGGACAACGGGGGCTCCGGTCAGGGGCGGGCGGCGAGGCCGTCCGCGAGGAAGGGGCCGACGAGGGGGCCGAGCGCGCGCTGCGTCGCGGCGTCGGGGTGCCAGACGTCGAGCGGCTGGTCCCGCTGGGAGACGAGCGGGCCGCGGGCGGCGAGCGGGCCGCGCAGGTGGAGTACCGGGAAGCCGCGGGCCGCGAACAGGGCGGCGGCCTCCGCCTCGGCGGCGTCCCACGGGGTGGGCCGGCCGGCGATCTCCACCCGGCCCTCGGCGGGCGTGTCGGTGAGCGCGGGGAACAGCACGACGCGCACGTCGAAGCCGTGGGCGGCCGAGAGGGCGGCGAGGTGGTCCAGGCACGGCGCGACGGCGAGCTGCGGGCGGTGGGCGATGGCCGCCGGGCGGCCCCAGCCGAAGCGGAGGCTGAGGTCCAAGGCGAGGCGCGAGCGCAGCACCGCGGCCGGCAGCTCCACCGGGCGCGGCCCATGCACGCGCACCCACCCATCGCCCGCCGGCAGCACCGCCGCCGACACCTCGAAGTCGTTGAGGCAGAACTGCAAAAGGACGCGATCCGGCCGCAGGGCGAGCAGCCGCTGCTCCAGCAGCGTCACCTCGGAGCAGGTGTCGTAGCCGGGCACGCCGGCGTTGTAGGTGACGAGCGGCGCGCCCCGCGCCCGCGCCGCCGCCGCCGTCGCCTCGGCCACCCACACCCGCTGGTCGGCGATGGAGTCGCCCAGCACCACGACCCGCGGCACGCCGGCGGGCGGCGCCCCCTGCAAGGCGGGGGTCTGCACCGTGCCGTGGGCCTCGCGCCCGCAGGTGCCGGGCCGCGGCGCCCAGCCCAACAGCGGGTGGGCCGCGTAGCAGGCGGCGTCGGCGTGGCCGTCCACCGCGAGGGGCGAGGGGCGCAGGTTGTCCGGGTGGTAGGTGTGGTGGCGGGCGCGCAGGTAGGCCTCGGCCCCCGCCGCCGCGCAAAGCACGGACAGCGCGGCGCTCGCGGCGGCGAGGCGCAGGCGGCGGCCGGGTCCGGCGGGCGTCGGCATGGTCCGCCCGTATCCCGGCGCGGGCGCCGCACCGCCGCCCGCGCTACGCAGCGCCGATGGGGCAGATCCACGGCATCACGGTGCACGCGCTGAGCGTCGGCGGGCTGGAGACCTGCCTGGACCTGCCGGGGCACGGCGTCGCGATCGACCAGGGGCGCGCGATGGCGTCCACGGTGTCCCGCGACACGGTGCTGTACACCCATGCCCACATCGACCACATGGGCGCCGCGGCCAGCCACTGCGCCACCCGCAGCCTGATGGGGCTGGCGCCGCCGCGCTACGCCGTGCCCGCCGAGGACGTCGACGCCTTCCACGGGCTGCTCGACGCCTGGCGCCGCCTGGACCGCAGCCCCCTCGCCTGCACCGTCGTCCCGGCCAGCCCGGGCACCGCGCTGCCCCTCGCCCACGGCCGCACCGCCCGCGCCTTCCGCGCCCTGCACCGCGTGCCCACGCTCGGCTGGTCCCTCTGGGAGCCCCGCAAGCGCCTCGCGCCGGCCTGGGCTGGCGCGCCGGAGGCCGAGGTGCGGGCGGCGCGGCGGCGCGGCGAGGCGGTGGACGCGGTGACGACGCACCCGGTCTTCGCGTACACCGGGGACACCCTCATCGACGTGGTGGAACGCGAGGCGGTGGTGCGCGAGGCCACCGTGCTCTACCTCGAGTGCACCTTCCTCGACGCCCGGGTGAGCGTGGCCTCGGCGCGGGACAAAGGGCACGTCCACCTCGACGAGGTCATCGAGCGAGAGGCCATCTTCGCCAATGAGGCCGTCGTCTTCTGCCACCTGTCGGCGCGCTACCGCCCAGAGGAGGCGCGGGAGATCCTCGCCGCGCGACTGCCGCCCGCCTTGCGCGCAAAGGCGTGGGTGCAGCCGAACGACCGCCTGGCGAGCCCGGCGCTGCGGGTGGGGGCGTCCGCTTGACGGGCCACCCCCACCTCCCTCAGCCCCCCGCCTTCCCCGCCTTCCCCGCCTTCCCGCCCTTCGCCGCCGCGCTCCCCGGGCTGATCTCCACCCCCAGCTCCCAGGTCGCCCGGCCGCCGTCCGGGTCTGCCGCGACGACCCGGATGCGGTAGGCCCCGCCCGGCTCGTCCACACTGCCGGCGTAGCGCAGCACGCCCTTCGCCCGGTCGATGGTCAGGCCCGCCGGCCCGCCCTCCACCGACCAGGTGAGCGGGTCGTCGTCCTCGTCGTGGGCCTCCACGCGGAAGCCATCGAGCGCCTTCACGGCGCGCGGGTCGGACAAGAAGACGGGCGCGCGGTTGGCCACGGTGATCGGCAGGCCCTCCACCGTCACCGCGTCCACGCCGTCCTTCACCTCCACCGTCACCCGCACCACATCGCCCTTCTTAAACTGCCGCGCCGGCAGCACCTCGCCGCGCACGCCCGGCACCGCCGCGTCGTTGACGAACCAGCGGTGGTCGATGTCGAGGGGCGCGCCCTCCGGGTCCGACGCGCGCACCACCGCGCGAATGGCGTCCAGCGTCGTCGGCGCCGTGGGCTCGTACCCCACGCTCGACACCCGCGGCGGCCGGTTGACCGGCGCCTCCTCCACCTCCGGCTCCACAGGCGCCGGCGCGCCCACCGTCGGCGGCGGCGGCGGCGGCGGCGCCTCCGCCGCGCAGGCCCCGAGCACCCCCAGCATCCCCACGAACCGCCGCATGCGCGCCCCCTTCGACCGCCCGATCATACGCCACGCCGCCGCCCCGCGCCCCTTGCCGCCGCCCCGACCGTGGATAGGCGCCTCGCCCGGAGGCTCCCGCCCGTGCGCGCCACGCCCGACTCCCCGCGCATGTTCGACGCCGACTGGCTCGACGCCCTCTCCCGCACGCCTTGGTGGACGGTCCCCCTCCTCTGGGTGCCCATCAGCGGCGCCCTGTTCGCCGCCGCCCTCACCCGCGGCGCCCAGTCCCTGCCCGCCGCCGCCGCCACCTTCCTCGGCGGCTGGCTGGTCTGGACCCTCACGGAGTACGCCCTCCACCGCACCGTCTTCCACTGGGTGCCGCGGTGGTCCTGGGGCCCGCGCTTCCACTTCATCCTGCACGGCGTCCACCACGACTGGGTCTTCGACCGCCTGCGCCTCGTCATGCCGCCCAGCGTCAGCGTGCTGCTCGGCCTCCTCTTCGGCGCCGCCTTCCGCCTCGCCCTCGGCCCGCAGCTCTGGTGGGCCGCCTTCTCCGGCTTCACCGCCGGCTATCTCGCGTACGACGTCACCCACTACGCCGTCCACCACCTCAAGCTCCGCGGCCCCGTCTTCGCCGCCCTCAAGCGCCACCACCTCCTCCACCACCACAGCCCCGCCCACCGCGGCCGCAAGTTCGGCGTCTCCACCACGCTGTGGGACCACATCTTCCGCACCCACTGAGGGCGGGTCGGGCAGGGCGGGCGGCGCCGGCGGCTCCGCCGCCGTCGGGCCCCCTCCGCGGTCGGCGCGGCCGCGCCTCCGTGCGCCCGG
>JBEIVK010000400.1:0-4167 GCA_040373935.1 Alphaproteobacteria bacterium | reverse complement strand
GGCGGGCCGTTTGTGCTGGCGGCGGGCGTCCTCGCGGCGCGGCGCGGGTTGTCGTCCCGGGCGCGGTGGCCCAGCCGCCGGGGCCGACCGTTGGCGGCGGGCTTTTTGTTCTGGCGGTGGGCGTCCTCGCGGCGCAGCGCCATCCGGCCTCCCTGACGCGGTGGCCCGCCGCGAGACCGCGCGTCGGCGGCGGGCCGTCTGTCCTCGCAGCGCAGCGCCATCCGGCCTCCCTGACGCGGTGGCGCCGCCGCGAGACCGCGCGTTGGCGGTGGGCCGTTTGTGCTGGCGACGGGCGCGCTGCTGGCTGTGCCGGCGGTTCCGGCCGGCGGCCTGCCGGCCCTGCGGTGGAGCCGGCCTACGCGCCGGCCGCCGGTGCCTCCCCGGGCTGCGCGTCTCTCGCGCCCTCGCCGTCGCCCTCGGCCACGATCTCGATCAGGCGGTAGGTCCCGGTCTTGCCCTTGAGCGGGATGTGCCCCGTGCGGCCGCGCCGGAACGCGGGCCCGATGGCGGCGTCCACCTCCGCGGAGACCAGCAACGCGGTGTCGAGCGGCTTGTTGGCGGCTTCGATGCGGGCTGCGAGGTTCACCACGTCGCCGATGACCGTCGAGCGGCGGTTGTGGGCGGCGCCCAAGGTCCCCACCACGGCCTGCCCTTGGTGGATGCCCACCCGGGACCGGAACGGGAGCCCAAAGACCTCTCGGGTGTAGGCGTCGAGGGCGCTGGCGGCCGCGAGCAGGCCGAGCCCGGCGCGCACCGCTGCATCCGCGCGGGTGAACACGGCGAGGAAGCCGTCGCCCATGTAGTTGTCGATCCGGCCGTCGTGGGCGGCCACCACCCGCCCGGCCGCCGCGAACCAGCGGTCGAGCGTGTGCACGACGTCATACGCCGGAAGCGCCTCGGAGAAGGGCGTGAAGTCGGCGACGTCCGAGAACAGGATGACGAGCTCATCGTCGCGCCCGACCGCCGCGCCCGCCGTCAGGCCCGAGCCGACCAGCGCTTCGTCCTCGGCGTCCAGGACGAGGCGGCGAACCTCGATGGGCCCGCAGACCTCCAGCTGGCAGGCGAGGCGCATGTCGGGCTGCAGCGACAGCTTCTCCGCGATGGCAGACTCCGCCTCGTTGCGCGGCAGGCAGTGCGCGAGGCCGTCGACGACCCGCACCCGGCAGGTCGAGCAGCGCGCCCGACCGCCGCATGCGTGGGTGATGGGGACCCCGCCGGCCTGCAGCGCGCCGAGGAGAGCCTGGCCGGACGCGGCGGGCACGATGATGCGATCGGGGACGACGCGCACTTCGAACATGTGTGGCCTCCGGCAGCGCGCAGATGTGGGCGCGCAAGGGGCGTCCGTAACCCTCTGTGGGCGACCCTCACCTTCCGCGAGGCCAGGGGGAGCGGAGAACCGCATCGCGCGCGAAGGCCGGGCAGCTTGGCAGAATGGAGGGAGAGCGGTAGGGTGACGGATGAAAACGCTGAATCCTGATGCAACGCTCCGGCAGCGCGTGTTCGCGGCGCTCTCCGCCTGTGAGCTCTTCCGCTCGCTCGACGCGTCGCTCATCTCGCAGCTCCAGGATCGCGTCGCGGCCATCGAGCTGGCCGACGGGGAGGCCCTCGTCGTGGAAGGGGCGCGGTCGGACAGTTTCTTCCTGGTGCTCGACGGCGCGCTGGACGTTCTCGCCGCTGGGCGTGTGCTGGCCCGGCTCGGCCCTGGCGCCACCGCGGGCGAGATGGGGCTCATCCTCGACGAGCCGCGCAGCGCCAGCTTGGTCTCCAGCGCCGGGACGGTCGTCCTCCGCTTCGACGCCACGGACTTCCGCCGGATGCTGGAGCGCCTGCCGGGACTGGGCGCCGCCATCAGCCGCGCCCTCGCGCAGCGTCTCCGGGCGACCAACCAACAGTTGCCCCTCCCGCCCTACGACGGCGACCCGGCCCAATCGGACCCGCGGGTGCTCTCGATGCTGCCCGAAGCCTTCGTCCGGCGTCACCGGGTCATCCCCGTGGCTGTCCGTGGCACCACGCTGTTGCTGGGTTGCGTGGCGGATCCCGGCCCCGAGGTCCTGGCGGCGGTGCAGGCCCACCACCCCAGCTTGGAGCTGCGGCCCGTCCGGGTGGAGGCCTCGGCCTTCGATGCTGCAGTGAGCGTCGCGCACGGGCGGTCCGCCCTCACGGCAGCCGGGCGCAGCGTGGCAGAGCCCGGGCCGCCGGCCGCCGCTCCCCCACTGGAGCCCCTGCTCCGCCGGATGGTGGCCGAGGGCGCATCCGACCTCCACCTCAGCGCCGATCACCGCCCGTGGTGGCGCCTCAACGGCGAGCTGCGGTCCGTCGATGACCATCCGGTGCTCGGCCCCGAGACCGTCCTCGGCATGCTGGGCGCCGCGATGGACGGCCGCGCGCAGGAGGCCTTCGCGCGGGAGAACGACGTGGACTTCGCCCACGCCGTCGCGGGCCTCGCGCGTTTCCGCGTCAATCTGTTCCGGGATCACCGCGGTGTGAGCGCTGTCATTCGTGTCATCCCATCGCGCATCCTCAGCTTCGAGCAGCTCGGCTTGCCGGCCGCTGTGGGCCGCCTCACCGAGCACCCCAAGGGGCTGGTGTTGGTCACGGGCCCGACCGGCAGCGGGAAGAGCACCACGCTGGCCGCGATGATCGACGCCATCAACCGCTCGCGCCCCGTGCACATCTTGACGATGGAGGATCCCATCGAGTTTGTGCATACGAGCCAGCGTGCCCTCGTGAACCAGCGGGAGGTCGGTCGTCACACGTCGAGCTTCACGCGCGCCCTCAAGGCCGCCTTGCGCGAAGATCCGGACGTCGTGCTGGTCGGCGAGCTGCGTGACCGCGAGACCGTGCATCTCGCGCTGGAGACCGCCAACACCGGGCACTTGGTTTTTGCGACCCTCCACACCAACACCGCATCGAGCACCATCGATCGCATCGTCGACTTGTTTCCCGCGGACCAGCACCACGCGATTCGCTCGTCCCTCGCGGAGACGCTTCGGGGTGTCGTCTGCCAGACCCTCTGCCGCCGAGCGGGCGGCGGGCGCATCGCGGCGTTGGAGGTGCTCCTCGCGACGCCGGCCCTCGCGAACCTCATTCGCGAAGGCAAGACCTTCCAGATCCCCAGCGTGATGCAGACCGGGCGTGGCTTGGGCATGCAGCTCCTCAACGACGAGCTCGCGCGCCTCGTGCAAGAGCGCAAGGTGGATCTCGACGAGGCGCTGGCAAAATCGGCTGACAAGGCGGACCTTGGCCGGCGGTTCGGCAGAGCCTGAGCGGGGCGTCCGGAGAGGGGGAGCCGCGCTCGGAGCGCGATGCACCGCCCGGGTTCGCGCACGGTCGCGCGGTCGCGGACTGTTGCGGCGTGCACAGAACGGATACCCGGGGCGGGACGGCTTCGGGGAGGCGGGTCATGCGCAGCTTGGCGTCCGGGGTCTTGGAGCGGGGATGCTCGCGCGGCCGGGCCTTCGCCCTCTGGGTCGCGGGGTTGGCGGGTGCCTGCGCGCCGGCCGCCGAGGCCGAGGGGCGCAACGCGGGAGAGTGCAGCGACGCCGCGGACAACGACGGAGACGGCGCCTTCGATTGCGATGATGCGGACTGCGACGGATCTCCCGATTGCGACGGCGAGGCGGAGGCAGACGCCGACAGCGACGCCGACACGGATTCCGATTCCGATTCCGACGCCGATGATGGGTTCGCGTACCTCGGCACCCGGCACTTCGGCGGCGAGGCCCGCGGGCAACGCTGCGATGACGACGTGGTGGACCGCGGCTTGCTGCTCACGGAGGGGCCGGAGTGGGAGTACCTCCTCAGCCGGTGCCCGAGCTGCGACGCCTTCTACAAGAACGTCATCGACCCGCCGGTGATCTGCACCAGCTACACCTTGCGCACGCCGGATTACCGCGGGGTCATCGTCGAGGGCGGCCAAGCCTGGGTCTACGTGTTGCAAGGGGAAGGCGGGACGCCTGGCCTGGAGGAGGGCTCGGACAGCAGCGCCACGGTGGAGGGCAACACCATCTCCTATGGGTACAGCTTCGCGATCGGCTCCACCTACGTGACCGCCAGCGGCACGATGGACTTCGACACGCTGCCGGGCGGGTGAGCCGCGGGGGCTGCGGGCCGCTGCGGCGGCCGGGGAGGGGGGGCGGCGCGCGGGGCGACGGGCAGGCCGCTGGG
>JBEIVK010000268.1:0-5553 GCA_040373935.1 Alphaproteobacteria bacterium | reverse complement strand
GGTAGGCGACGAAGGCTACCTCCTTGAAGATGTTCTCCAAGGGGTAGCTTACGATTCCCCCAGGCGACCGAACTCCTTGTCGAATTTCGCACCGCACTCCGGGCATGTCACTTGCACAACGGCTTCATCTTCGTTGATGCGGTTGTACATCTCTTCGAGGAAGCGCAGGTCCGAAGCGAACATGTTCTCGATGATGCCCGTGTTCAGCTCCTTGAGCGTGCCGAGACGCGTCACGACACGGCTCAGAAGCACGATGATCAAGTAGGCGCGGTTGCGCTGGACGCGCAGGTCGTTCAGCGGAACGATCTCGTCCTTGGCGTTCGCGAGGCGCATGACGCCTTCACGGTGGAGCGTCCCGTCCTTGTCGACGTAGCCGCGCGGCAGGATGAACTCAAACTCGGTCTTCAGTTCCATGGGGTCCTCTCACGCGCGCCCCCGCGCGCCAGTGGCGGGCGGGGGGCAGAAGGGGGAACAGCCCCACCGCGGGCCCCGAGAGGCCCGACGGTGGGCGTGGGTCCGGATCAGGTCTCTTCGATGAGGCCGCCGCCGTCCCACTGGCCGATGCTGAACACGACGAACTCGGCGGGCTTGACCGGGCAGATGCCGATCTGCACGTTGACCTGGCCCGCGTCGATGAGGTAGCGCGGGTTGGTCTCGGTGTCGCACTTGACGTAGAACGCCTCTTCCGGCGTGCCGCCGAAGAGCGCGCCCGAGCGCCACACGCGCATCAGGTAGCTGCGCACGTCGCGGGTGAGCTTCTTCCAGAGCGTCTCGTCGTTGGGCTCGAACACCGACCACTGGCTGCCCACCATGATGGACTGCTCCACCATGATGAAGAGGCGGCGGACGTTGATGTACTTCCAGGACGGGTCGCTCTTGGTCGCCAGGGTGCGGGCGCCCCACACGCGGATGCCGCGGTCCTTGAACTCGCGGATCACGTTGATGCCGCGGTCGTTGTACTGGCCCTGCTCGATGCGGTTGATGTTCTGCGACAGGCCGGTGATGCCCATCACGAGCTCGTTCGCCGGGGCCTTGTGCACACCGCGCTCGGTGTCCACGCGGGCCATGATGCCGGCGACGTGTCCGGACGGCGGAACGAACACCTCGTTCTTGCCCGTCTTCACCAGCTTGCGGCGGTTCGGGCCGGAGACGTCCACGGCCTGATCACCGGAGAACCACGAGGGCCGGGTGATCTTGAGCCAGGGCACGTACATCGCGCCGTAGCCCTTCTCGGAGGCCGGGATGTCCATCGCGCCGTCGGACACCATCGGACCATCCAGCACCGCGAAGCGGTCCTTGCGGGTCTCGCAGTGCTCGAGGACCTCCTTCTGCTGGTTGAAGTTGAGGCCCGGCGCAGCCATGAGCGCCATGTCATCGACGTCGTCGAAGGCGTAGAGGCCGAGCTTGTCCGCCTGGTTTTCGCGGATGGAACCGTCGAGGTTCTTCGCGCCCATCAGGTAGACGTAGCACTTGGACCCGCCGTTGTCGTAGAAGCCGTTGACGGCCGCCACGAAGTTGAACACGGACGGCTGCGAGAGCCACTCGCGGAAGCGGTTCTTCAGCGTGTCGTCCTTGCCCAACGCCTCGAACACAGCGTCGGCCGCCTCATCGGCGTCCGCGATGGCCTGCCCGATGAGCGCCTCGACGGACTCCGTCTGGAGGAGGTACTCCGCGTAGAAGCTCTGGAGCCAGCGGAAGAACTCCGCCTTGTTGGTGACCGCCATCGGGGGCACCGAGTACTCGGAGCGGAGCGCCGTGCCCTCCGCGCCCTTGAACTCGAGGCCGTAGACCGCGAGGACCTCGGCCGCCGACTTCGGCTGGGCCTTCACGAGACCGAAGGTGGCGTCCACCTGGTTGAGCAGGTCCTCCACCAGCTGGTCGTTCTCGGTGATGACCTTGCCCTGCACGTCGATGATGGTCTCGGCCACCTCGACGGTCTTGTTCTCGACGGTGACCTTGACGCCCTTGTCCGTCTTCTCGAACTTGGGAGCCTTGGGGCCGCCCTTGGCCGCGCCGTTGAGCTCAAGGTACGCCTTCACGTCCTTGACATCGGCGCGCTTGAGGCGGAAGGCCTGCGTGAGCGCGGTGGTGGCCGCCTGCGCGTCGCCGGCGATACCGCCCTTCGTGTCGACGAGCTGCGGGACCACCTTGCCGCGGATCTGGCGCTTGCCGTCCGAGCCGGTGATCGCGACGGCGTCGGCCGCCGGATCGAACTTGAAGAGCCCGAGGAAGCCCGGGATGCTGGTCGAAACCGACGCGATCGGCTTCGGGCCGCTGTCGACCTCACGGATGTATACGCCAGGAGTCTGGTAGTCCATTGCCGTCCTCAATCCTCCGAATCAGGCTCGGGGTCGATCTTCCGACGAAGGGAGCTCGCCTGCGGGCCGGGGGGAGCTTTTTGGGTAGGGGGTGGAAGCGGGGTCGACGTCCGGAACCGACCGGACGGAGAACTGCGGGGATCACGGGGCACCGGTGGCAGCGCCGACTCCAAGCCGGGCAGACGGATGCTCGTGCCGCCAGAGGATGCGACAAGAGGACCGTCGAGCGCAACCCGTGCGCGGTAGGTCAGGAAAGGACGGTACGGCGCTTCGGCGAGGGAGTAGAGGTTGATCGCGTCCCCGACGGTCAAGTCGTCGACCATCGCGAGCGAAACCTTTTCCATCCACAAGTCGGGATGATCGGTGCTGGCGTTGGGGTCGTAGGGGCGCCCGAGGCTGTCCACCTCCCGGCCATCGGGAAGAATGAACTTCCGCGGCCGGTAGATCAGGTGCGTGGCCTCGTTGAGGCGGAGGATCACCCAACCGAGCAGGCGCTCCGCGTCCGAACGGAACTTGGAGTGAACGCCCAGCAGGTAGAAGAGATCGAGGAGAAGCGGCGGGCGATGGTAGAAAACCTCACTGCCCTCCTCTCCCTCTCCCGCGCCGGTGCTGATCGGCGCCTGCCGGTACTGCTTGCGGTTCTGCAGGTTGGGGTTCTGGGCGAGGCGGTACATGTAGATGTACACGACCTCCTCGCGGTCCTTGGGCGTGAACTTGAGGTCCTCCTCCATGCGCGGCGGCTGCTCGGTGATGTTGTAGCCATCGAGCAGGAAGCGATGCAGGGACTCGGTGACCTCGCCCAAGAGGTTGCGCCCCGACATGGGACCCGTCATGGGCGCGAGCCGCGCTGTCGTCATGCCCGACCTCCCCGGCGGCGCGCGGCCAGCCACTCATCGACGGTGGGCAGCGGCTCGCGGGCCACGGGCGGATGGCAATCCGTGGCCCGCGGGAACGGCAGCCGCCGCTCCGCGGCGATCACCTCGCGCAGCTCGGCGCCAAACACCACCGGCTCCCGCGCCGACGGACGTGCGCGCCCCGCGGCCTCCTTGCGGACCGGCCGCACCGTCTCTTGGCGGTACGGATGGCGCACGAGACGGATGAGCTGCGGGCAGTAGGGGCCCACCTCTTGCTTGCGAGACGGCGCCCGCACCGTGAAGGACACGGGGGCCCGGTGCTCGGCCAGCTTGAGCCCCGACGCGGGCTCGACATCGCGCAGGAAGAGCTTGTCGGCCAAGGGCGGGACGAGGGCGACAGCCTCGGCCGGCAGACGGCGGTACAAGCGGGCGCGCGGGTCGGACACGGGGCTCCGGGCAGGCCGAGGTTCGGCGACAGGGTAACCAAGGGGGTCCCCGCTGTCCCGCACTGCAACCGCCGTGCAACCGGAAATATCGACGGGAACGGCACTTCCACGGTAAAGATCACCCATGCGCTCGACCCAGAAGAACGTCAAGAACAGCGATCGACAGACGGGCCAAGTCCAGTCGGGCGGTCTCGGCTCCAACCTCGACGTCGCGGCGAAGGCGCTCCTCGGTGCCGGTAAGAAGGCCGGCAACGCCGCGACCGGCGACAAGATCGACGGCACCGCCGCCTCTCGAGACCAGCTCCTCGCCCGCGTGATGGAGCGCCTGCAGGTCATCGGGAAGGTCCAAAAGATCGAGCAGGCCGAGCTCCAGCGCCCCGAACAATGGAAGCGCGAGGTCGCCAAGGGCGAAGAGGGCTTCCACCTCCCGGACCCGACGCGCTGGCACGCATCCGCCAAGCTGTACCGCCAGGCCGCCCAAGCGCTGTCCCGCGGCCAGCTCGGGCGCGGGGCGGAGCTTCTCGACCAGGCCCAGGACGCCGAGCGCGCCGCCTTCCAGAGCCTGCCCGAGATGGTGTCGGAGCAGCTCAAGGGCGAGTCGGCCCCGGTGGGCGACGCCGAGGCCATTCGCGGCCACATCTCGCCCACCGCCGCCTGCCCCACCTCCGCCGTCCCTGCCGCGCTCCTGTTCGAGGCCGACAAGATCCTCTCCGTGACGGACCGGCCGGAGAACGCCGCTCCCCTGCCCCGCTTCGGCAAGTGGTGGCAGGGCCTGGGCGCCCAGGAGGAAGAAGAGGAAGAAGAGGGCGCGAAGGGCAGCGGGGGCGCCGGCAAGAATGCGTGACGCCGTCGGCCTTCTGCGGGCCCTCGTCGCCGAGCCGACGGTGTCGAACCGTCCCGTGCTCGGCTTGGCCGCGCTTTTGGCAGAGCGCGCCGAGGCCCGCGGCCTGCGAGCGACGGTCTACGAGACCAGCCCGGGCAAGGTGAACGTCGTCGCGCGCGGCGGCCCCGAGGGCGTCGGGGGCCTCACGCTGTGCGGGCACATGGACGTGGTTCCGCCGGACGGCCAAGACTGGTCGCGCGATCCCTTCGTCCTTCACGATGACGGCGCGCGTCTCTACGGGCGCGGCGCCTGCGACATGAAGGGCTTCATCGCGGCGGTCGACGCCGCGCTCGGCACGCTGGACCTGCGCGCCCTCCAACAAGAGCTGGCGCTGGTCTGGACGCACGACGAGGAGGTCGGGTGCCTCGGCGCGGCCGCCTTGGTGGACACCCTCCAAGCCGCGGGGCGCAGCCTCCCGCGCGCCACGCTGATCGGCGAGCCAACTGGCTTTCGCGTGTGTCGGCTGCATCCGGGTCACGTCACGTTCTCCGTGGAGGCCCGCGGGCGCGCCGCGCACAGCAGCCGGCCCGCCCTCGGCTACTCGGCGGTCGGACTGGGTGCGCGCGCCGTCCTCGCGCTGGAGGCGCTCGCCGCCGCCCTGTGCACCGAGACTGCCTTCGAGGCGGATCTCCCCACGCCGCACCCCGTCCTGAACGTCGGCCGCATCCAGGGCGGCACCGCGGTCAACATCGTTCCCGATGCGTGCACCATCGCCTTCGGGATCCGCCCGCTGCCCGGGCAGTCGGTCGACGCCCTGGAGGCCCGCGTTCGGGACGCGCTCGCCCCGCTGATGGCCGAGGCCGCCGGCCAGGGCGGCGCTCTCGTGCTCACCCGCGGTCACCACACGCCGGCCCTCCTCACCCACGCGGGCTGCGCCCACGCCGCGCTGCTCGCGCCCTGGGCCAGCCACCCGCGCCCCACCGGCGCACCGTTCGCCACGGACGGCGGTCAGCTGTCGCGCCTCGGCGTCGAGGTGCTCGTCTGCGGCCCTGGCAGCATCGACGACGCCCACCGGCCCGACGAGTCCATCGCCCACGCCGACCTCTCTCGCG
>JBEIVK010001001.1:0-1532 GCA_040373935.1 Alphaproteobacteria bacterium | reverse complement strand
CGGCCCGCCGCCCGCCTGGGGGCGCCGCCCGCCGGCGCAGCGACCTCCCGTGCCGGAGCGCGCCCGCGGGCCACCCCCCGCCGGCGTTCTTGCCCTCCGGCATCCTCCGGACAAATGCCACGGACCGGGCCCGCGCCCCCGGGCGAGCGGTCGGAGTCTCCGGGCCGGACGATGCCCAGCCGCCGATGCCGGGGAGCGGACCGGGACCTCGGGATCCGCCGCCGCCCGGCTGTCGTGCGCCCCGGGCCCCGCCTCCGCGGCGTGCGGGCGCGCACCCCGCGGCCCGGTTCCCCGGCGATGAGCCGGCGCCCCTCGCGGCTGCGCCGCGCGCCCCTCAGCGCACCCAAATGGCCTGCGCGCCGCCGGCCCCGCCGTAGTACACGACGCTGGCCGCCCACCCGGCGGTGAGCCAGTAGGAGCCGTCCCCGCCGCAGAGCGTGAGCCCGGTGTTGGGGGCGTCGCTCTCGGAGAAGTCCCAGCCGGAGCCGAGGAAGCCGTGGCCTTTGCAGTCGGCGGGGGCGCCGGGCGGGTTGTTGACGGCGCCGATGCCGGCGTCGGTGTAGCTCGCGGCGCCGCCGCACCAGTAGTACCCGGTCTCGCCGCCGTAGAGGGTGTAGCCGTCTTGTCCGAAGGGGATGCGGAGGGCGGTGCGGGGGATGGGGCGGGATTGGTAGGTGACGAGGCCGGCGTGGGCGGCGTCGACGCGCAGCTCCGCCCAGTCCAGGGCGTTCAGGTCGAGCGAGGCGAGGGCCGGGAGGGAGGACGCGCTGGCGGCGGCGGGGGAGACGGCGAGCCCGGCGAGGTCGTGCTCGGCCCCGCCGAAGTCGGGCTGGCTGGCCGTGGCGGCGGTGTTGCGGAGGAAGCCGAGGGTCCAGCCGCCCCCGTCCGTGGTCATGTCGCACCAAACCCGGGCGAGGCTGCCCGAGGGCAGCGCGAGCCAGTAGGCGCCGTCGGGGGCGGCGCCGCCGGCGGCGGCGAGGACGGCGGCGCAGGTGGTGGCGGGACAGGTGGCCGCGCTGCCGGCGGTGGTGGAGGTGAGGCCGTCGCAGTCGCGGTCGATGCCGTCGCAGCCCTCGTCGGCCCCGGGGTGGATGGTGGGGTCGGCGTCGTCGCAGTCGCCATCGACGAGGGCCCCGCCACCCGACGCCGCGCTGCAGGCGGTGCGGACGGTGCTGCCGCCGTGGCCGTCGCCGTCGGCGTCGACGTAGAAGGGGAGGCCGTCGGTGAGGCTGTCGTCGGCGTCGTCGATGCGGGCGTCGCAGTCGTCGTCCACGCCGTTGCAGACCTCGGGGGCGCCCGGATGGACGGCGGGCGCGGCGTCGTCGCAGTCGACGGCGTTGGAGACGGCGCGGCCGCCGCAGGGAGCGGGAGCCTGGCGGTCCCCCGCGCCGTCGCCGTCGGCGTCGGCGAAGCAGGCGGGGGCGTCGGCGCCGGTGTCGGGGCCCGTGTCGGGCGCGGGGCCGTCGCCGGGCGGCGCGGGCCTGCCGGTGGGGCCACCCCCGGCGCACGCGAGCAGATACAGAAAGAGGAGG
>JBEIVK010000700.1:0-2496 GCA_040373935.1 Alphaproteobacteria bacterium | reverse complement strand
GCGCGGCCGCGCGGCCGGCCCCCCCGCTGCCGGCTCGGATGTGGCGCGGCGCAACGCACGCCACCGCCCACCCGGGCGCGGCCCCGTCCCCGCGCCGGTTTGGGCCAGCAGCGACCGCCGCCCCGCAGCCCGCCCGCGCTCAGCCGTCCGCGAGGTCCGCGTCCTCGATCCCGACCTCCGCCGCGAAGGCCGCCGCCAACGCCGCCGCTTCGTCGGCCGCCCCCGTCTCGGGCCGCGCGACCGCGGCGCCCCCCGGCCCGCGGGCCAGCAGCGCCAGTGCCTCTCCGCGCAGCTCTTCGGGCAACACCCCGTTCGCCACGATGAACGCGATGTCTTGCCGCATCAGCACGGGCAGCAGCCGCCGCGCGATCGGCGCCGGGGTGTACGGATTGCAGGCCAGCGCCTTTCGCACCGCGTACCGGCTGGACCACTTCCGGTGCCGCGCGACGACCTCCAGCACCTCCGGCCGCGTGGGCCGCCGCGCCGCAATGGCCACCGCGTCCCGCTCCACCAGCCGCGGGTTGTCGAGCAGCAGCCCGATGACGCGGTGGTCTCGGTCGTGCAGCAGGCGGTCAAGCTGGTCCCGGTCCGTGCCGCGCGCCGCCGCCCGCCGCAGGCCCAGCGGCGCCTCCAGGTGGTCGTTGCCCGAGAAGGCCTCGTCCACCGTGGGGTTGGTCTCCGGGCGCCGCCCGAGGAACATCACCGCCACCGTGTCCAGCCCGGCCGCCCGCGCCCGGGTGTAGCCCGCCTCCCGCACGGCATAGGGCAGCTCCTCGAACATCGTGGGCTCCAAGGCCAGCTCTTCGAGCACCGCCCGCGCCTCGCCGCGCCCGGCTGCCGCCCGCGCCACCACGAAGGCCAGGCCCGCCACCATCGGCTCCGCGTCGAGCGGCGCGAAGGCCCCCACCACCACCGCCCGCCGCATCGGGCGTTCTCGCACGCTCGCGAGGCGGCGCTCGAGCTGCGCCACCGACTCTTCGATGGCCTCGGCGTGGGCCCCGCGCAGCCCGAGGGCGAGCGCGGGATCGGTGGCGGGATCGGGCCCCAGGCCCGCGGGGTCGGTGGGCGGCGCGTCAGCCATGCCGAGAGGTTAGCGCCCTCCCGGGCCCCGTGGAGGACGAGATGCGCATCCGCACCCGCACCGTGGCGATCGCCGGCGCGCTCCTGCTCGCCAGCGCCGGCCTTGCGTGGGCGCTCTGGCCCGCCCCACCCCCGCCGCCGCCCGCCCCGCCGGGGGACGACCCAACCCGCGAGGAGACCGAAGACTTCATGCGGACGATCGGCTACGTCCAGTGACGCCCCGCGGTGGGGGTCACCCCGCCGCCTGCAGCCCCGCGGCCACCCGGCGCAGGCCCTCCGTCAAGATGCCCGGCGCCATCGCGACGCACACGCGCCCCCGCCCGCCGCCGCCGAACGCCCACCCTCTCCACCCCGCGCAGCCACCCATGGGCACCCTCGTCCCCAGCGCCTTCCAGGCCCCCGCCTGGCTCCGCAACCCGCACGCGCAGACCATCCTCCCCGACCTCGCGCGCCGCCCGCCGCCCCTCCCGCTCGACTGGGAGGAGTTCGCCCTGCCCGACGGCGACTTCCTCGAGCTGGGCTGGGCCGGCCCGCCCGATGGCCCCATCGCCGTCGTCCTGCACGGCCTCGGCGGCTCCTACCAGAGCGGACACATCCAGGGCCTCGCCCGCCGCCTCGTCGCCGACGGCTGGCGCGTCTGCCTGTTCCACTTTCGCGGCTGCGCCCGCCGCCCCAACCGCACGGTCACCACCTACCACAACGGCATGACCGGCGACCCGGCCCTCGTCTTCGAGGACCTCGCCCGCCGCTTCCCCGGCCGCACCCGCGTCGCCGTCGGCATCTCCCTCGGCGGCAACGCCCTCCTCCGACTGCTCGGCGAGCGCCCCGGCGCGGTCCCCCTCCACGCCGCCGCCGCCATCAGCGTCGCCGTCTCGCTGCCCCCTTGCGTCGCCCGCCTCGACACCGGCTTCTCCAAGGTCTACCAGGCCGCCCTCCTCCGCCGCCTCAAGCGCCGCCTCGACGCCCGCCGCAGCCTCATCGCCGCCCGCTTCGACTGGGCGCGCATCCAGTCCGCCCGCACCTTCTCGGACTTCGACGACGCCTTCACCGCCCCTGCCCACGGCTACGCCAGCGCCGCCGACTACCACGCCCGCGCCAGCGCCCGGCCGCTGCTGCCCCGCATCACCGTCCCCACGCACATCCTCCTCGCTGCCGACGACCCCTTCCTCGCCCCCGAAGCCCTCCCCGTCGCGGCCGACCTCAGCCCCACCACCACCGCCGAAGTCAGCGCCACCGGCGGCCACGTCGGCTTTGTCCACGGCACCCCCGCGCGCCCCCGCTTCTTCCTCGACGGCCGCATCGCCGCCTGGGCCGCCGCCGCCCGCGACGGCGCCCCGCTCCCCACCGGCCTCCCCGGCTGACGGGCGCCCCGCCGGCCGTCCCGGCCGTCGGCGGGCGTCCTCCCGGCTCGCGGGC
>JBEIVK010000058.1:0-12311 GCA_040373935.1 Alphaproteobacteria bacterium | reverse complement strand
GGGCGCGATGGGCGCTCCGGGCGCGATGGGCGCTCCGGGCGCGATGGGCGCTCCGGGCGCGATGGGCGCCGGCGGTGCGGGGGTCGTCCCGGGCGCGCCTGCCGCCGGTGCGGCACAGTCCGCCACCGGCGGCGTGCACGATCCCCGCGCCCACCTTCCCCTCGCCGGGATGGACGGCTTTGGTGGGGACCACAACGAGGCCTGCCTGCGCTTGCAGGGCTTCCTCATCAATCTCAACGAGGCCTTCGAGCGCAAGGGCGGCACGCCGCCCCTCGTCACCGCCGACGTCCAGGCCCTCGCCGCGTCGTCCACGGACTGCTCGGTGAAGGAGCCCGCCATCGCCGAGGTCCTGGTCAAGTACCGCGCGGCGGTGGAGGCCGGCGGGGGCGAGCTCTACCCGCCGCTCAGCCCTTGAGCGTCGCCGTCTGGCCGTAGCGCATCGAGGCTCCAGCCGCGCTCCAGCATGGCGTCGTACACCCCCATGCACACGCGGTTGCGCGAACAGCCGGCGCAGGCGGGGGCGTGGACGCGGCGGCGGTCGGGTGCCCAGGAGTAGATGCCGGTGAACGCCACCTTCCCGGGTGCGCTCTGCCACTCCACCGTCACCCGCGGGTCCCAGAAGAGGTCGTTGCTCAGGAGCGCGTGCGGCCCGAGGATGCACATCGGGACCCCGAAAAACCGCAGCGTCGCCCGCCGCGCGCGGGCTGGCACCGTGGGCAGCACCCGCGCGAGGTCCTCCAGGCGCGGGGCCAGCGCGTCGTAGGCGTCCCACGCCGCGCCCTCTGGGGACGTGTTGGAGATGACGATGAGCTGGGCGCCCTCGGCGTCGAGGTGGGCGACCGTCTCCGGCAGACGCCCGAGGGTGCCCGCCGTCAGCACGGTGTTGGCGAAGAGGCCGAAGCCGGGCTTCGTGTCCCGCGCCCGCCGGAACGCCGCCATCACCCGTTCGAAGCTGCCCGCCCGCCCGGCCACCGCGTCGTGCGTCTCGGCGTCCGGCCCGTGGATGCTGAACAGCGCCTCGTCGAGCAACGGAAGCGCCTCGGCCGCGAAGTCTGGCCGGCAGAGCATCGTGCCGATGGTGCCGACGCTGGTGCGCAGGCCGAGCTTTTTGCAGAGGCGCAGCACATCGAGGAACTGCGGGTGGATCGTCGGCTCTCCGCCGGTCAGGTGCACCGCGCGCACCCCCCGGGCGGCGTGCATGCGCAGCACCGTCGCCACCCGGCCCCAGGTCACCGGGTACGGCGCGTAATCGCGCATCCGGTGGTCCTCCGAGCAGAACACGCAGCGCTCGGGGCAGCGGTAGGTGAGGTGCAGCTCCAGGCGCTCCATCGGCCGCCCGTGCGGGCCGATCCACGGCGTATCGCCCGGCGGATCCAGCTCGGACCACTGCGTCGCGGAGCGGACGAAGCCAGGCGGGCGCGCGGCGCTCACGCGATGCCCCGCTGGCCCTCGGCGGCCCGCTTGCGCGCAAAGGCGGGGAGAAGCCGGCGCACCAGGCGGGTGAGCGCGGCGTCCACTGCGAGGGTGCTGTCCCAGACGCGCGGGGCGAGGGCGGCGCGCAGCACGGGCTCCACGCGCGCGGCGGCGGCGGCCAGGGCCTCGGGGGAGGGCGGGTCGTCCAAGGTGCCGCAGGCGGTGGCGGCGCGCGTGTGGTCCAAGGTGCCCGACAGGCCGATGTTCGCGGGGTGGATGGTGCCGTCGGCGTCCACCACGAGCCCGGCGTTGAAGAAGGGCAGCGGCGCGCGGGTGAAGAGGTTGCGGAGGTACAGGGGCTCGCCGGCGGCCCACGCGGCCTCGATGGCGTCCCCGATGGCGGAGAAGCCGGCCTCCAATGCGGCGAGCTGCGGGCCAGACCACGGGATGTAGTAGCCGGGCAGCAGGTTGAAGGCCCGCAGCCCGAGGCCGCGCAGGTAGGCGAAGTTCTCGGCGGCCCGCGCGGCGGTGGCGGGCGCGATGGTCTGGGTGATGACGAGGCGGGGCGTCTCGCGCAAGGCCGGCAGCATGCCGAGCAGGTGGGCGTGGGTGTCGGGCACGCCCGGCAGTCCGCGGCGCAGGCGGTTGTGGTCCGCGGCGGTGCCGTCCATGCTCACCGTGAGCACGGCCTTGGAGCAACCGCGGACGCGCGCGAGCCACGCCGCGTCGAGGCCGAGGCCGTTGGTGCTGAGGTAGATGCGGCGGATGCGCGGCTCGGCGCGGGCGGCGTCAAAGGCGGCGGCCACCGTGTCCGGCACGAGCAGCGGCTCACCGCCGAAGATCTTGATGTCTCCCCCGCCGTAGCGGGTGGCGAACAGGCCGACGGCGCGGGCGGCGTCGGCCGGCCGGAGCGAGGGCCAGCCGTCCTTGGCCGTGGGGCAGTACGCGCAGCGCAGGTTGCACGCGCGCGTCACCGTCAGGATGAGCGTGCCCGGCGCTACCACTGCCCGTGGCTGCCGTGAGACCCGTGGCTGCCGTGGGACCCGTGGGAGCCGTGAGAGCCGTGGGAGCCGTGAGAACCGTGGGAGCCGTGGGAGCCGTGGGAGCCGTGGGAGCCGTGGGAGCCGTGGGAGCCGTGCGAGCCGTGGCTGCAGTGCGTCACGTAGACCACGCCGGCGGCGTCCGGGTCTGCCAGCAGGGCGTCGGCCTTGCGGTCGATCTCGGCGGACAGGTCTGTCGGGTTGGCCTGCGCACGCTCCGTGCGCAGCAGAAAGTCGATCGGGTCCTTCTTCAGCACCGGCAGGACCGGCACCGCCGCACCGCCGGCCGGGGGAGCCGGCTCGGCCGCGGGCGGGCCGTCATCGTCGCGGCGGTCGTCGTCGTCGTGGGACATGGGCGGCTCCGGAGATCAGACAGAATCGCGGGGGCGTTCCACCGTCCAGCGGCGGAACAGGGCGGTGGTCTCGCCCGTGGTGTCGGCGTCGAGGCGCTTCAGCAGCATCTCGACGATGCGCATGTGCTGCGTGCACTTGGGCGTCAGCGGGCGCTGCCCGAAGAGGTCTTGGGACTGCATGTAGTTGTGCTCGGGGCGAACGCCGCAGAAAGGGGCGTTCCAGCACGACTCACACATGGGCAGCGCGTCGAGGAGGGAGGCGGTGGCGAGCGCGCGGACGGTCGGGTGGGTGGTGGCCTCGGCGAAGGAGGTGGTGTCCACGTGGCCGATGCGGAAGATGTCGTCGCCCATCGCGGCGACCATCCGCCCTTCGTCCGAGGGGTAGATGACGCCGTCGTAGCCGTAGGTGATCTGCCCGGTCCCCGAGCCGACCGGGCTGCGCAGGTCCACGAAGTTCGGGTCGTCGGGGGTGAGCATCTTTTTGAGGAAGAGCGCGGCGGTGCCCTCCTGGATCTGCACGCCCTGGCGGTTCAGCGCGAGGATGTAGTCGAGGATGCGCTCGTAGGACTCCAGGAACTCGTCCATCGTGTAGCCGATGGCCCGCCACGTCTTCGTGGCGAAGCCAAACGGATTGAGCGGCCGTATGTGGATGTTCCGGATGCCCAGCGAGACGTAGAGGTCGACGATGTCCTTCCAGTGCTGGAGGGAGGTGCGCGTCGTTGTCATCAGGGCGTCGACGTGCCACAGCTCCGGGTTGCGCCCCATCTCGATGTAACGCCGGTTGAAGTACTGGATCCACTTCATCACGGTGTCGAAGGCGGCCGCCGACTTGCCGGCCCACGGGCGGTTTTTGTCGTGGACGTGCTTCGGGCCGTCGAGGCTGGTGCAGACGAGGACGTCGTTGGCGAGCAGCCACTCGGCGTTTTCTTCGGTCATCCAGGTCATGTTGGTGACGAGGGAGTGGTCCAGCGTCTTCTTTTCGACCTTGTTTTTTTCTCGGCTGTACCCGACGCAGAACTTGATCGCCTCCATGTTGACCGTGGGCTCTCCGCCCTGGTACTCGAAGCACAAGTACGGCGACGGCGTGCGCATCGCGTGGTCCACCACCTTGCGGGCGGTGTCCAGCGACATGTCGGTGTCCACGCGGTCCATGTCGGTGCGGGAGGCGTGGCAGTACGCGCAGGACTGGTTGCAGCGCAGCGTCGTGATGACGATGGCGAGGTGCGGCCCCTGCCCGAGATAACGCCGCTTGCGGCGGACTTTGCGGGCGAGGTCTTCCGCGTCGAGGTCTTCGCGCAAAAAGCCGCGCGCCTGCAGCGGCGCGTAGAGCGGGTCCTCGGCGCCGATGCCCCCGGCGAGGAAGCGCGCGAAGTCGGCCTCCGACAGCATCTGCCACTCGCCGGCGTCGTTGGTGAGCACGATGCGCCCACCGACGCGGCCCCACCGGAACACGCCGAGCCGCTCCGGCCGCACGGCGGCGGGGGCCACCGGCCGCCCGGCCAGGGACAAGGTGTGCGCGCGGATCATGCGGCGGCCCCGGCGGCGCGGCGCGCCTCCTGGATGCTGAGGAACAGCGCGTGGTTGGCGAAATGGTCCAGCAAGTCCGGCACGCCGGGGTGGGCGCCCTCGACGACCACATGGATGGTGTGCGGCCCAGCCTCGACGGCGAACCGACCGAGCTGCGCCCAGGCGGCCACGGCGGCCTCCACCGCCGACACGGCGTAGACCGAGCGCGAGAAGTCGATGCGGAGGGTCATTCGGAGCGGCCCCCGGCCTGCCAGGGGACGTCGATCTCCAGGGCGTCTGCCGCGAGCTCTTCTTGGTCCAGCTCGGCGAGCAGGGCGTCGATGGAGGCCGAGGCCGGCGCGCTCAAGAAGGCGCGGGCCATGTAGTACTCGCGGATGCGGCCGGTGGAGCGGGCGACCTGCACGCGCACGACTTGGTCCAGCAGCGCGTTGGCAAACTCGCCGGCGAGGGCCTCCAGCGCCTCGGGGCCGGCGGGCGCCGCCTTGGGCTTGAGCCGCACCTCCAGCACGCCGTCCGACACCCGGTGAACGTAGAGGAAGCAGCGGTCCAGGAACAGGTAGGCGGCACCGTAGACGGCGTCCAGGGGGTACACCGACTCGTCCACCGCGAAGGCGACCCGCCGGCCGTCCTCCAGGTAGCGCAGCTCGTCCAGCGAAGCATTGGCGTCTGACACGCTCATGTCAGGCTCTCCGGCCCGTAGAGGCGCACGCGCTCGGCGTGCGTGAGCAGGCGGGCGACGCTCTGCACCGGCGCGCCCTCCGAAAGCTCGTTTTTGCGGAGCCGCGCCGCGAGCCCGACGAGCACCCGGCCCAGCGACTCGGGGGTGGGCTCGGCGCCCGTGCGGCCGTCCATGAGCAGGAGGTCGAACAAGGCCGAGTGGGCGATGCCCCGCGGCGCGCCGGCGTGGGCGCAGACGTGCACCCGGGCGGAGCGGCCGTCCCGGTGCTGCAGGGTGAGCACGGCGGCCCCCCGCTCGACCGGCGAGAGGGCGGCCAAGGACCACCCGAGACCGGCGGGGGCCCCCGCGGCGAGGGGCGCGAAGAGCCACCAGGGCTCCGCGGCGTCGCTCGTGCCGTTGGCGAAGGCGCGCAGGCTGTCGGCCGGGGCGTCGAGGGTGCGCGCGACGGGCGCGGCGGCGACCGCGGCCGAGCCGAAGCCCACCGCCTGCAAGAAGGAGCGACGGGTCGTCATCACCACACCCCGTTCGTGATCGTGAGCGAGTAGCCCTGGCAGGACGAGATGGTCGACCGGGTGCGGAAGACCTCGATGTAGTAGTCGTTGGACATGTCGGAGCAGTCGTTGCGGGTGGAGCTGCCGGAGCCGCACAGCCGCACATCCCCGGGCACCGCGTGGGAGCCGTCCCCGACGTCGGCCTGGTAGTCGTTGTATTGGTCGTAGCCGGTGGCGCTGTACGAGGCGCTGCACTCGAGGTCTGTGGCGTCCGGGGTGCCCTTGTAGACGCGGAACCCGTAGTCCGAGAGGCCGTCGCTCATCGTGACGGCGAAGTTGTAGTAGTTGATGCCGGCGGAGAGGTCGGAGCTGCGGTCGTCGGTGGTGGAGACGATGTACCAGTCGCTCGAATCGCCTCCCAGCACGTTGCCTTCGATGGCGATGGTCGACGTGCCGAAGTCGGTGAGCACGCCCCAGGCGTCGATGGGATCCGTCCCGGCGTCGCCGTAGCCGGTGGCGTCCTCGAAGGCGTCGAAGGGGTCGCAGACCTCGGTGGTGACCGTGTTGGAGGCGCCCGAGGTGTTGCCGGCGCCGTCCGTGCAGGTGGCGCTGCAGTCGCTCGTGTTGCCGCGGGTGAGGGCTTGGCTCGTGGAGAAGCGGCCCGCGCTGTCGCAGGTGAGCGAGGAAGACCAGCTCGTCCAGCCGTCTGAGCAGGCGAAGTCCAGCGTGCAACCGGGCTCACAGCTCCCGGTGAGCGTCCAGTCGGCCTCGTTGCGGTAGCGCACCGGCGTGTCGATGGTGGGGGCGCCGGGGGCCGTCGCGTCACTGATGATGACGGAGGCCGTCGCGGAGGGGCTGTCGTCCAGCCCGTCCGTCGCGACGACGACACACTCCCACAAGTCTCCGTGGACCAGCTCGGTGGTGGGCACCGCGTTGGTGGTGATGCCTGTCGGCGCGCCGTTGCGGTTCCAGGTGTATTCGTAGGCGACGACGTCGGCGTCGGCGTCCCAGCCCGGCACCGTGATGCTGCAGAGCAGGGGCGTCGTGGGCTCGGGGCTCGCCGGCGAGATCGCGATGGACGGCGCGGTGGGCGCGGTGTTGAGGATCTCGATGGTGGCCGAGACGAGGGTGTCGCCGTCGCCGTATTCGTTGTAGGGCGTGGCCACGACCTGCAGCAAGTCCCCGCGGGTGGTCTTGCCGGGCGGGAAGGTGGCGCTGACCTCACCGGCGACCTCCAGCATCGCCCCCGCGCCGTCGTCCTTGTACCACTGGTAGCGGTAGCGCTCCGGCGCGCCGTCCATGTCGAACCAGCCGTTGACCACGGCCTGGAGCTGGTCGTCCGTGTAGGCGGGCTCCGGGTTGATGACCACGCCTTCGGCCCGCGGCGGGCCGTGCTCGTACACCTCGACCTGCACGGTGTCTTGGTCTGTTTGGCCGTAGCTGTCCTCCACGCGCACCGTGACGAGGTGGGTGCCCGGGTCCAGGTAGATGCCGGCGGTGTAGTCGCCGGTGCTGGACGGGGTGGCGGAGACGGGGAGATCCCCCTGAATCGACGACGACAAGGAGACGATGAGGTTCGACGGGTCTTCCTCGACGTCGGTGACGAAGGCGTCGATGCGGACCAGCTCGTCCAGCGCGAAGGCCTCGCCGTCTGCCGGGCCCAGGACCTCGATGGTGGGGGCCGTGTTGTCGATGATGACGACCGTTGTGTTGGCCTGGGCGCGATCCAGGCGAATGTCGGTAACGGTGACCTCCACCGTTTGTTCACCGACCGAGTCGAAGACCCAGGAGCATTGGGCGCTGCCGTCGGCCGCCACCGGCTCGTCTTCGCAGAGGGTCTCGTTGCCGGAGACCCAGGTGTGGGTGAAGGCCGTGATGTCGTCCGTGTCCGCCGGATTGCGGACCTCGACCTGGGCGACGAAGTTGACCGACTGGCCCTCGTAGAAGGTGGTGCCCGTCGACGGCTCCGTGATGACGACCGCGGGCGGGTCCCGGACGACCTTGAGCGACTGGTTGTTGCACGCCGCGGCGAGGCCGATGGCGGACAGCAGCCGGAACGGGTGGGACGGGGACATGGGCGCTCCGAGGACGCAGGTCAGCCCAGTGTACGTCCGTGGATGCCCGGTTGGCAAGCCAGCGGGGTTCGGGGAGCGGGGCCCGCGGTGGGCTGCGCCAGGGGCCGGAGGGGGCGGCCCGAAAGGGCCGGCCCGAAGCGGCGGAACGGCGCGCGGGCGGAGCGGCGGGAGCCGCGACCCCCCGGAGAGACCCGGTGCCGGCCGCAGGCCGGCAGGCGCCCGGATCGCCGGGCCGGTGGCGCGTCAGGGGCCGGAGGGCAGCGGGCGCTTGGCGAAGGCGGCGCGCGCGTCGGGGCTGGGCTGCTCGGTGGGGCTGCGGCGGCCGCGGCGGGCGGCGAGGCGGTCCCGCAAGGCGGGGCTGGGCGGCGCGCCGAGGACCTGCTCGAGCACAGGGGCGTAGTCGTCGAAGATGGGGGACAGCTCGCGTTCGTCGTAGGTTTTTGCCATCGAGAACATGCCGGCGCAGATGGGGTCCCACGCGCAGGCGTCGCAGGCCTCGCCTTTTCCGTGCAGGAACTCAGCCTGCCGAACAAATCCTTTCTGATCCAGAAACCGGATGCAACGCTCCTCTTCCTTGACGATTTTGCGGGTCTCGGTGGAGGCCCAGGCGAAGCGCCGCATGAAGCAGAGGGGGACGCGCTCGGCGCGGAAGGTGCGGCCGGTGCGGTGGAGGTAGTCCATGGCGAGCTCGAGGCTGACCATGAAGGAGTGGTGGTGGGGGATGCAGTCGGGGTTGTCCTCGGCGCGGTTGCCGTCTGGGTCCATGTTGTTCCAGACGAAGTGGCGGAGGAAGGGGAAGCGGTCGCAGAGCCAGATGACCGTCTCGTGGAGATGATCGGCGTTGTAGGTGTTGATGACGGTGTTGATGTCGCAGGTGATGCCCATGGCCGGGACCTGCGACAGGCAGGCGACCAGCGTCTCCCAGGCGCGCGGGTAGCGCGTGATGGCGTCGTGCACTTCGGGGCGGTACGAGTGGAGGGAGACGTGGATGTGTTGGAGGCCGGCGTCCACGACACGGCGGAAGAACGCTTCCTCGGCCAGGAGCTGGCCGTTGGTGATCATCCGGTTGTAGAGGCCGCGGGCGCGGGAATATTCCAATGCCTCGAAAAGCAGCGGAGAAAGTGTTGGCTCGCCGCCAGTGAGGATGACGCCGTCGTAGCCCATGTCGACCAGGCCGTCGATCATGGTGCGAAGCTCGGGGACGGTGAGCTCCACCCCCGTCGGCGGGTTGCTGCAGAACCGGCAGCGTTGGTAGCAGTTGCGCGTGAGCTGGAGGTAGCCGAGGTTGGCCAAGGGTCAGCCCCGGGGGCCGAAGGGCACGGGCGGGAGCGCGTCTCCGGCGGCGCGGGCCCGGGCGCGGGCGGCGCGGGCGGCGTCCTGCTGGGCGGCGATGACCGCGAGGGGGTCCTCCACCGGGCCGGTGGGCTCCGGGTATCCGGGCAGGCTGGGAGCCGGCGCCTCGAGGGGGCGGCCGTCCGCCACCCGGGGAAGGGGCGCGGGCCAGGTGGCCTCGACGTGGGCGATGAGGGCGGCGCTCTCGGGGCCCAGGGGGCGGCAGAGGCGAAGCCCCTGGGCCCGCACCATGTTGATCGGAAAACCCTTGCAACGCCCGCTCACAGGGCAGTCGGCGCAGCGCTCGGACTTCGCGTGGTAGCCGGCGCGGACGTGGTGGCGGGCGAGCCCCTGGATGTCGATGCGGCCGGTCTCGGCGTCGAACAGGGCCCAGCCGATGCGGGGGCGATCCGGCACGGGGCGGGCGCCGGGGGTGGCGCACGCGGGCAGGCCGGTGACCGCGACCGGGAGGGCCAGCGCGGTGAAGAACGCGGCGGGATCTCGCAGATCACCCGCGGCGGCCTCGCGCAGATGCTCGCGCGCGGGCCAGACCAGCAGGACGTCGGCGAGTCGGGCGGCGAGCGCGCCGTGGCGGGCCAGCAGGGCCGGGGCCATCGCGGCGTCCAGGACGACGCGCAGGGGAGTCCCGGGGGCGGTGGCGAAGGCGGCGTCCAGGGCGTCGGGGTGGGTGACGACCGGAACGAGGGTGTGCCCGGGCGGAGGCGTGGGCAGCGGGCCAGAGGCCGACAGCTCGATGGTGAGCAGGGGCGGAAGCGGGAGATCGGCCAGCGCGACGCCTGGCCCGAGCGTGAGGGCGACCCGGTCCACGCCGAGGGGAAGGGGGCTTGGCAGGCGGAGGTCGGCGGGTTGTTCGACGAGGCCGGCCTCCCAGGTGCTTGGGGCGGCGGTGCGGCGCGCGCGCTGCACGTCGTCCATCGTCGTACAGAAGGGCTCGATGAAGCAATGGACGCAGCGGGTGACGTCGCGGCACTCCAGCTTTTTGCCGGTGTCCAGGTAGTTGCGGACCATGAAGCGCCGGCCGTTCACCTCGTCGAGCATTTTGTGGGGATCTTGGATGAGATCTTCCATGCCCTCCAAGTAGGAGACCGGGAAACGATTGGTCCACACCACGAAGCGCGGGTGGCGGTTGAGCGCGAAGACCTTGTGCAGCCGGGGGAGATGCTCGCGCGGGGCGTAGAACATCTCGTCGCGGTTGTCGTAGGCGTTGGCCTGCGGGATGACGTGCAGGAGGTCGAACTCGGTGACGCCGAGGCCGATGCACAGCTCCACCACCTTGTCGATGACGCCCACGTTCTGTTTGTTGATGACGACGTCGACGTTGACGATGGGGCCGCGGGGGTCGCGCAGCGCGCGCACCATGCCGCGGAGCAGGCGGTCGAAGGCGCCGGGGGTTTGGGTCAGGTGGTCGTGCAGGGCGGCGGTGTGCCCGTGCAGCGAGAAGGTGATCTCGCCGAGCCCGGCGTCCATGCAGAGACGGTAGAAGTCGCGGTCTGCGAAGCGGTAGCCGTTGGTGACCGTTTGCACGCGGGCGTAGCCCATCTCGCGGGCCGTGCGGATGAACTCTGGGAAGAGAGGGTGGAGGCTGGCTTCTCCGCCGCTGATGATGACCTTGTCTGCGCCGAGGACCTCGCGCCCGCGCCGCAGCTCGGCCTCGACCTCCTCGCGGGGAAGGTAGACGTTGCGCGGGGTGTCGGCGTCCAAACAGAACAAGCACTTGCTGTTGCACGCCGTGACGGCGCGCACCCAGTGCTTCGCGCGGTTGGCCACCGCCTCCCGCTCCAGCATGTCCGCGAGGTCGCGCTCGGCCATGCGGAGAGTGTACCGTAGAACGCCAGAGCCCGGGCTCAGCGGGTGCGCAGGTCGTCGTCCAGCTCCATGATGCGGTCCAGCATCCACTGGTTTCGCTCGGCCTTTTCGCGCCGGACATGGTGCAGGACGGCCAGCGCCTGCCAGGCGGCGTCGCGGTTGCCGTGCTCGTGCAGCGAGACACAGATGGCCTCGACGAAGGCCGCCGGATCCACGCGCTCCTGGTCTGCCAAGGCGAGCAGCTCTGCTGTGCGCCCGGCGGCGGCCGCCTGGAGCCCGGCGCCGACGGCGGCCCGCCAGCCCGCGCGCGCGGTGAGGGGCGAGACCACGGCCTCGACCTTCTGGTGCACCATTGCGGCCACCGCGGCGTCATCCCAGGCCGGATGCAGCGGCCGCGCGGCGGCGCCCCAGGCCTCCGCGGCCTTTCGTGCGGCGGAGGTGAGCAAGTCCGTGTCGGCGGCGAGGGGCTCGCGCAAGCGGCGGAACGCGAACTCGGCGTCGTCGAGCGCGACCCAGGCGTCGGCGCTGGCCTCGGTGGCCAGCCCGTCGATGGCCTCCCCGCCAAAATACCGGGCGCTGGCCGGGCCCGGCCGCTCTGTCTGGACCGCCCCGCAGGAGCCGCACGCGAAGGCGGTGGGCGCGGAGAGGGCGCCCACGGCGATGCGGGCGCCGCACTTGAGGCAGGGGCGCGGCGTACGCCATTCCTTCTGGGCGAGGCGGAACAAGGCGCGGGCGTCCGCGGCGCGGAGTGACGCGTCGAGCAACAGGCCGTCCTGGCGCAGCGTGGCCCGGAGGGGCTCGGACTGGCGGCGCTCTTCGGCGAGCTGGAAGCGGAGACGGCGAGCGCCCGCGGCGTCTCCCCGGGTGCTGGCCTCGGCCACCGCGGCTGCAAAGGCCTGCGTGAGCGCGGCCTGCCCGTGGTCGATCCGGGCCTCGATGGCCTTGTGACGCTCCCGCAGCGCGGCCCGGGCGGCGCCGAGGGTGGCGGCGTCTGGCGCATCGGCGAGGGCGAGGCGGTGGATCGCCGCCTCCGTCTCGCTGCGGACCTCGGTGAGGCGGGGGCGCTGCTCGGCGAGCTGCTCGCGCCACGCGCGGATCTGGGTGTCGGGAGTGGGGGACACGGGACCTCCGCCGGGAGGGCGGCCTAACGCGCGGGCCCGGTGGGGGCGCGGGTGGCGGCCCAGGACTGCAACCGGTCGGTGAGCGCCTCGGCCGCCCGATCGGGAGGGCCGGTGTGGGTGGCGACGAGGCCGCGCAGACCGGCGAGCGCGGCCTCGGGAAGGCCGGAGAGCGGCCGGAGATCGCCGTGGACCATGACCTGGGGCGCGGCCCGCAAGCACTCGCGCAGCAGCTCGGCGGCGGCGGGGTGGGCGATGGAGGCGTCGTCGGCGACGAGGAGCGCGGCGGGGCGCTCTTGCGCGAGACGGAGGATCGTGGCGCGCACCGCGCGGCTGGGGCCGTCGAAGCGCACGACGAGCGCGGCGGGCGGCGGGTGGCGCGGCGGCTCGCCGGCTTGCGGGTCCCCGCCGAGATCCGGGAAGGCGGCTTGGCGGCGCACGACCCGCAGGCGGGTG
>JBEIVK010000614.1:0-2869 GCA_040373935.1 Alphaproteobacteria bacterium | reverse complement strand
CGGGGTTGGTGGCGAGGGCGGGGTCGGCCGCGAGGTCGGGCCGGCCGATGGTGGCCATGAGGCGTCGGTAGAGGCCGTCGCTGTTGGCGCCCAGGACGACCTCGGCGCCGTCGGCGCAGCGGAAGGCGCCGGTGGGCACGACGCCGTCGATGGAGGCGCCAGCGGGGCCGCGCGGGCGGCCGGCGGCGGCTTCGGCGGGGGCGGCTTCGAGGAGGCTGGCGACGGTGTCCACGAGGCTGACGTCGACGACCTGGCCGCGCCCGGTGCGGCCGCGGGCGATGAGGGCGGCGAGCACGCCGATGGTGGCCTGGAGACCGGCGACGGTGTCGGCGAGGCTGAGGTTGGTGCGGAGGGTGGGGCCGCCGGGCTGGCCGGTGAGGGCGCGGAGGCCGCCGAGGGCCTCGGCGACGGCGGCGAAGCCGGGCCAGCCGGCGCGGGGGCCGGACTGGCCGTGCCCGGAGACGCGGCAATAGACGAGGCCCGGGTTCAGGGCGTGCAAGGAGGCAGGGCCCAGGCCCCATTCCTCCATGCGGCCGGGGCGGAAGTTCTCCACGAGCACGTCCGCGCGGGCGGCGAGGGCCGAGACGGTGGCGCGGCCGGCGGGGGTGTGGAGGTCGGCCGCGACGAGGCGCTTGCCGCGGGCGACGCTGCGGAACCACTCGCCGGTGGCGCCGGGCGGGCAGCGCCAGGTGCGCAGCGGATCCCCGCTGGGGGGCTCGACCTTGACGACCTCGGCGCCGAGCCAGCCGAGCAGGGTGCCGCAAGCGGGGCCGGCGATGAGCTGGCCCAGCTCGAGCACGCGGAGGCCGGTGAGGGGGGCGTCGGACATGGGCCCCGGCTATCCGTTCGCGGGCGGCGGCGGCGGCCGGGGAGGGCGGCGATGCGGGTGGGCTTGATCGCGGACACGCACGGGCGGCTGCGCCCGGAGGCGCTGCGGGCGCTGGCCGGCGCGGATCTGCTGCTGCACGCGGGGGATGTGGGCGGCGCGGCCGTGTTGGAGGGTCTCGCGGCGGTGGCGCCGGTGCTGGCGGTGCGCGGCAACAACGACCGGGCCGGGCCCTGCGCAGCGCTGCCGGAGCGGCTGGAGCGGGTGCTCGGCGGGGTGGCCGTGACGCTGCTGCACGACCGGGCGGCGGCGCTGCCCTGGCCGGCGGCCGGCGGCGTGCTGGTGGTCGGGCACAGCCACCGTCCCTCGGTGGGCTGGGAGGGCGGCGTGCTGGTGGTCAACCCGGGCAGCGCGGGGCCGCGGCGCTTTCGCTTGCCGGTGTGCGTGGGGTGGCTGGAGCTGGGCGCGGGGCCGCCGCAGGCGTCCTGGGTGGAGCTGGACGCGGCGGGCTGACGGGGCCGCCGTGGTACGCTGCGCCCCCACCGCAGGGCCGGCGTCGCCCCTTTCGGAGTACGGACATGCCCGAGGCAGCCTCCCCAGCCGCACCCCCGGCCGCACCCCGGGCCGCGTTGTTGGCCGGGCCCGTCGGGGGCGTGCTCGGCCGGACCACCGGCCCGATGCTCGTCGGCATGGTCGCGATGATCACGGTCAACCTGGTGGACACCTTCTGGGTGTCGCGCCTCGGCACCAGCGCCCTCGCGGCGATGACCTTCACCTTCCCGGTCGAGGCCCTGGTGGTGAACATCGCCATCGGCCTGATGATCGGCACGAGCGTGGCCGTGGCGCGGGCCGTGGGGGCCGGCCGGCCGGAGGAGGCGCAGCGCATCACGACGGACGCCACGCTGCTCGCGACGGGCGTGGTGGCCCTCGTCGCGGGGGCGGGGCTGCTCGGCCAGCGCGCGCTGTTTCGGGCGCTGGGAGCAGACGGCGCCCTGCTCGACGATGTCGTGGCCTACATGACCCCCTGGTTCGTCGGCGTCGGCTTCCTCGTGGTGCCGATGATCGCCAACGGCGCGCTGCGGGCGCTGGGCGATCCGCAGACGCCGATGCGGGTGATGCTGGTGGGCGCGGTGCTCAACGCCTTGCTGGACCCGATTTTCATCTTCGGATGGGGCCCGGTGCCGGCGATGGGCTTGCGCGGCGCCTCCCTCGCCACGGTGCTGGCCCGCTTCGTGGTGATGGTGCTCGTCTTCTGGGTGCTCATCCGCCGGGCGCGCCTGCTGGACCTGCGCGGCGTGTCGGCGGCCGGGCTGCGCCGGTCCTGGGCGGCCGTGGGCCGGGTCGCGGCGCCGGCGGTGGTGACGAACGCCGCGGGCCCGCTGGCGGTGGCGACCCTGACGGGGCTCCTCGCGCAGCACGGCCCGGCGGCGGTCGCGGCCTGGGGCGTGGGCGCGCGGGTGGACGGCCTGCTGCTGCTCGTGCCGATGGCGCTGTCCGGCGCGCTCGGCCCCTTCATCGGGCAAAACGCGGGGGCCCAGCTCCGGGCGCGGGTGGCGGACGGGCTGCGGCGCGCGCTGTGGTTCACGGTCGGCTGGGGCGCGGTCACGGGCGCGCTCGCGCTGGCCTTCGCGCCGGCCCTCGCGGCGGCCTTCACGGCAGATCCGGCGGTGCAGGCGCAGATCACCGGCTACCTGCGCGTGATGCCGGTGGGCTACGCCTTCGTGGGCGGCGTGGCGGTGGGGTCGGCGGCGCTGAACGCGGTGGACCGGGCGGGGCGCGCGGCGGCCCTCTCGGTGCTGCGCAGCCTCGGCCTGGCGTTGCCGGCCGCCGCGGTGGGCGAGGCCCTGGCCGGGGTGCACGGCCTGCTGCTCGGCCTCGTCGGCGCGTCGATCGCCGCCGGACTGCTCGGCGTGCGCTGGCTCACCGACCTGCTCGAGCCCTTCGGCGGCGCGGGCCGGCGCGCGCCCCCCGCGCTGGGCGCACCGGCGGTGGACGCCTGGCTCCAAGCGCGCCCCGCCTGCGCCCCGCTCGCCGGAGCCCTGG
>JBEIVK010000472.1:0-3678 GCA_040373935.1 Alphaproteobacteria bacterium | reverse complement strand
GGGCTGCGGCGCATGGGGGACGAGGCGGTGCGCTGGGCGCAGCGCATGGGCCTGGAGGTGTCCCGCGGCGAGAACCGCGACCGCACGCAGGACGTGTTCGAAGGCTTCAAGGCGCTCTACGAAGACCTCGCGCGGGACGCCGGCGGGCTCGCGCCGGCCGCGCTGGCCGCCACCTTCGGGCGGGCAGAGGGCGGCCCCATCGAGCGCTATGCCGTGATGGCCGGGCTGGGGGCGATGCTCGCGCGCAGCAAGCCGCGGGTGGTGCTGCTGGAGCAGATGGAGCGGGCCGACCGCGGCACCATCGAGATGGCCGAGTACCTGGTGCGCAACCTCGTGGGCGCCGAGCAGCGGCCGGTCCTCTTTCTTTTTGCGCGGTCGCAGGCGGAGCCGGCGGGCGACGCAGACGCGCTGCACGGGCTGTGGTCGGGGGCGACGACGGGCGTGCCGCCGCAGGCCGTGGCCCTGGGCCCGCTGGACCTCGCGCCCGTCGAGGAGCTCCTGCTGAGCGTGTTCGACGAGGGGCCGGCCGTTCAGGCGCTCGCCCGCCGCGTGCACGCCCAGAGCCAGGGCAACCCCTTCGTGGTGGGAGAGATCCTCCGCGCGCTGCTGGAGCGGCTTCCCGCCCCGGCCGGGCGCCGCCGCACCCTGCCGTGGTCGCCCGAGGAGGTGGACGGCCTGGAGCTGCCGGTGCCGGCGGGCTTGCGCGAGCTGATCCGGGCGCGCCTCGCGCCGCTCTCCCCGGACGCGCGGCGCATCGCCCTCGCCCTCGCCGTGTCCCGCTACGACCTCGACTTCGACCTGCTCGGGCCCGTCACCGGCCTGCCCGAGCCCGCGCTCGACGCGGCCCTGGACGCCCTGCTCCACAGCCGACTGGTCGAAGCCTCCCCGGGAGACACCGGGGAGCGCTACCGCCTGGACCGCACGCGCGTCGGCGCCGTGCTGCTCGACGAGACGCCCGCCGCGGCCGTGGAGGCCCTGCACCTCGCCGTCGCCGAGAGCCTAGAGTCCGCCTACAAGCGACGCACCTCGCTGGTCGTGGAGGATCTGGCCCACCACTTCGACCGCGGGGGGCGCCCGGCCAAGGCCTTCGTCTACCTCCAAGAAGCCGCCGAGAAGCTCTCCACGCGCACCTTCGTATCGGAGGCGCTGCGCCTGCTGGACCGCGCGGCGGAGATCGAGCCGCAAGCGCGCCAGACGGTCACGCTCGACGACGCCGACCGCCGCCTCGTCGGGCTGCACCTCGCGCGGGCCTCCGCCCTGCTGCACCTCGGGCAGGTCGCGGAGAGCGAGGCGGCGGCGCGCGCCGCGCACGCCTTGGCCGAAGACTTGGCGGACAAACGTCTGATCGCACAGACCTCCACGGAGATGGGCGGGCTGTGCCGGCGCACGCTGCGGCTCGACGAGGCGGACGCCCACCTGCGCCGCGCCCTGGAGCTGGCCGAGGGCCTGGGCGACAAGCGCCTCCAGCTCGTGCCGCTCTACGAGTACGGCGCGGTGCTGTGGACCCGCGGGGACCTGGAGGCCGCGCGAGACCACTTCGTGCTCGCGCTGTCGGGCTCGGAGGCCTACGAAGACGAGCGCAGCCGCGCGCTCGGCACGAACGGCCTCGGCCTCATCGCGTTGTGCCGCGGGCAGTCGGGCGAGGCGCGCCGCTACTTCCAGCAGGCCATCGAGATCGCCGAAAAGCACGGGATGGCGGACCGCCTGGCGGTCGCGCGGGCCAACCTCATCGAGGTGCTGCACCTGACGGGCAACCTGCGCAAGGCGCTGGAGCTGGCAGACCGGGCGGTGGCCCACGGGCGCGAGGTCCACCACCGCTTCGGCATCGGGCTCGGGCTGCGGCACCGGGCGATGGTCCTGACCGACATCGGGCGCCTGGCCGACGCCGTGGACAACGCCGAGGAGGCGGTGCGCATCGAGTCGGCGCTCGGCAGCCGCGACGACACGATGGCGGCGCGGGTCGCGCTGCTGCGGGCGCGGCTGGCGCAGCGGCAATCGGCCGAGGCGCGCGCCGTTTTGGAGCTGGTCGAGGGCGATCTCGACGACGGCGATGCCGAGGGCTACACGCCGGTCGTGCTGGCGTGGCGGGCGCGGGTGGAGGCCGAGACCGGGCATCCGGCGGCGGCCCGCGAGGCCCTGCGCGCCGCCCACCGCTTCGCCGGCAAGCGCTGGCCCCACCAGCAGGTGCGCGCCTTGCTCGCCCTCGCGCGGACGCACGAGACGCTGGGGGAGGCGGACCGCGCGGTGGCCCTGGCCGAGGAGGCCCTGCGGGTGAGCGATTCGGCGGGCTTCCGGCTGTACGCCATGCGCGCCCGGCAGATCGCCGCCCGCGCCGGCACCGACGAGATCAGCGCCGGCCGGCACGCGCGGGTGGCTGACGCCCTCGCCCGCTCGCTCGCCGCCGGTCTCGCCCGCGAGGACGCGGAGATCTTCCTCGACGCCCAAGGCGTAAAGCGGAGGCCGGGTTTGGATGATCTGCCGGAGGACGGCTGAACCCCCTCCGCCTTGGGGTACACTCCCGCCGATGCCCCCGGCCCCCTCGCCGCCGCCCTTGCCCGGAGACCGGGTTGGCCCCTACTTGCTGGGGGACCTCCTCGGCGTGGGCGGCATGGCGACGGTCTACCGCGCCACCGACGCGTCGGGCGCGCCGGTCGCCCTGAAGGTCCTCCACCCCGGGATGGCGAGCCGCGACGAGGCCCGCCGTTTCAAGCGCGAATTTCTCACGCTGCAGTCCCTCTCCCACCCGCACATCGTGCAGGTCGTCGCCGCCGGAGAGCACGGGGACTACCCGTGGATCGCCCTAGAGTACGTGGATGGGCCGGAGCTCGGCCGGTGGATCGAGGGCTGGGGCTCGGCGCCGCCGGCCGACCGCTTCCCCGCTGTGGAGGCCATCTTCACCGGGCTGTGTGAGGCGCTGGCCTACCTGCACGACAAGGGCCTGGTCCACCGCGACCTGAAGCCCTCCAACGTGCTGCTGACGCGCACCCTCCAGCCCAAGCTGACCGACTTCGGCGTGGTGAAGGCAACCGAAGGCAGCTTCCAAACCCAGCTCACCATGGCGGGGCGCCTCGTCGGCACCGTCGCCTTCATGGCGCCCGAGCAGATCACCGGCGATCCGGTGGACGGCCGGGCAGACCTCTACTCCCTCGGCGCGGTGCTGTACCTGATGCTGAGCGGGCGCCGCCCCGTCGTGGCGGACAGCATCCCCGCGTACCTGGCGCGGCACCTGCACAGTACGCCGCCGCCGCCCTCCGAGGTGGACCCGGCGGTCCCCGCCGCCCTGGACCGCGTGTGCATGCGCCTGCTCCAAAAAGAGCCGGCGCGGCGCTATGCCGGCGCGCGGGAGGCGCTGGCCGACTTGCGCGGCGAGGTGGCGGCCCCGGCGCGGCCGCTGCGCGGGCGCGAGGCCGAGGTGGAGGCGTTGCAGCAGGTCTGCGGCGCCGCGAGCGGGCCCGTGTCGCTCACGCGCCTGGAGGGCCCCGCAGGCTGCGGGAAGTCGGCCTTGCTGGATGCCACGCAGGCCCCCGCCGGCTGGGAGGTCGTCCGCGCCGGGCCGGCGCTCTGGCCGCCGCTGCCCGCCGCGCCCGCGCTGTGGCTCATCGACGACGCGGACCGCCTCTCCCCCGACGCGACCGCCGCCCTCGCGGCCGCGCTCAAGGGCCGCGGCGCGCGCGGTCC
>JBEIVK010000401.1:0-4166 GCA_040373935.1 Alphaproteobacteria bacterium | reverse complement strand
GGGTAGGCCCCGCCCCCGGCGAGCGCGAGCGCGCCGCCGCGCACCGCCTCGACACCGGGCTGCAAAAGGGCGCGAAGCCAGGCCGGCAGCGGCACGAGCATGCCGAGCGCGAGGACCCAGGCGAGCAGCGCGGGGCCGAGCGCGCGGGTGGCCGCGGGGTGCGGCAGGACATCCGCGGGGGTGCGCGCGAGCGCGAAGGCCGCGCAGGCCGCGGCCACCGCCACCACCGCGAGGCGCGGGCCTGGCTGGACGCCGCCAAACAGCAGCACGGCCACCGGAACCGGCACGAGGAGGGCCCAGCCCACGGCGGGGTGGTCTCGGCGCCGGCGCCCGTGGGTCTCCATCGTCTTTCGCCTCCTTGCGCGGTGGGGCGGGCGTGGCCCGACGGCCTCCCCATCCCCGGTGCTCCGGGCTACCGTAGCCCCGGGAGCCGGCCCGCGCCGGGCGCCCCTGGAGCCGCCGATGGACGCACCCCCGAGCCCGCAGTCCTCCTCGGGCGAGGCTTTGCTGCTTCATTACTGGCATGTGCTCAAAAAGCGGCGATGGGTCGTCGCTCTTTTCACGGGCTTGCTGGTGGTGACGGTCGGGGTCGCGACCTCGCTGTCCACCCGGTACTACGCGGCCACCGCCATCATCGAGATCAGCCCCAAGGCGGACCGGGTGATCGAGGTGGACGAGGTGAGCGAGTTCGTGCAGGCGTCGTCGTCTTCAGAGCTTCGCAACTACTACGCCACCCAGTACAAGATCATGCAGTCTCGCAGCGTGATCGAGGAGGCGCTGCGCATCCTGAAGGAGCAGCACGGCGTGACGGACTTCGACGAGGCCGAGAAGCCGGTGGACGCCTTCCGCGCCCTGCTCTCCGTGTCGCCGGTGGTGGAGACCCACCTCGTCAACATCACCGTCGAGTACCCGGACCCGCAGAAGGCTGCGTTGTTCGCCGATGTATTGGCCGAGGCCTACATGAAGTCCAACCTGGACCGCGCGCTGGAGAGCACGCGCTCCGCGCTGGACTGGCTGCGGGACCAGCAGGAGGCCTTTAAGGTCAAAAAGTACGAGTCGGACGTCAAGGTCCATGAGTTCCGCAGCAAGAACGGCCTCGTCGGCGCCGAAGACCAGCGCTCCGGCATGCAGGCCCGCCTCAACACCGTCTCCGAGGCCTGGAACGCCGCCGCCACCGAGCGCGTGGAGATCGAGGCGGTGCACGCCGAGCTCACGCGCTTGCAGAACGCGGGCGAGTGGGCCTCCCTCGCGCGGCACTTCTCCGCCGACGACGCCGTCCTTCGTGAGCTGCTCACCCGGATCGAGGTCACCACCCAGGAGCGGAGCCGGCTCGCCGCCCGCGTGAAGGGGCAGCACCCGGAGTGGATCGCCGTCAACGCCGAGCTGGACTCCATCACCGCGCAGATCCGGGCGCAGGTGGAGCAGCTGCTCGTCGCGCACCGCGCGCGCACGGACCTGGTCGTGCGCCGGGAGGAGGCGCTCGCCGCGGAGCTGGCGGATGTGCGCGCCGAGGCCGGTGTGCTCGAGAAAAAGCTCATCGACCTCAAGTTCCTCGAAGCCGAGGCGCTGCGCAACGAAGCGCTGTTCCAGAGCGTGGACCGCCGCACCTCCGAGGTGGACCTCACCGCCCTGATGCGCAACAACAACATCCGGCGGGTGGATGTCGCGGTGCCCACGGACAACCCGGTGCGTCCGAAGCTGGGCATCAACTTGGCGATGGCGCTCGTGCTCGGGCTGCTGGGCGGCTGTGCCCTCGCCTTTGCCATCGAGATGCTCGACACCACCGTCAAGTCCCGGGAAGACATCGAGTCGGTCGTCGGGACGTCGCTGCTGGGCGTGGTGCCGGCGCTCGACCCTCTGGATCTGAAGTCCCTGCGCAGCGACACGGAGCGCCACCTGTATGTGTACGCGCGCCCGCGCAGCAATGTGGCGGAGTGCTTGCGCAGCGTGCGGGCGAACGTGCTCTTCCGGTTGCCGCAGAAGCCGGTTCGCACCTTGCTCATCACCAGCGCGGCGCCGATGGAGGGCAAGAGCTTCACCTCCTCCAACCTCTCGGCCATCATCGCGATGACCGGCTCCAAGGTGCTGCTCATCGACGCAGACCTCCGGCGGCCGAGCCTGCACAAGCGCTTCGGCCTGTCGAACGACCAGGGGCTCGCGAACCTGCTGCTGGGCGAGGCCAGCGCCGAAGAGGTCATCCGGTCCACCCATGTTCCGGGTCTGGACATCGTGGTCGCGGGGCCGCCGCCCGCCAATCCGGGCGAGCTGCTCGGCTCCGGCCCGATGCAGCGCGCGCTCAAGGCCTTCCGCGGCTATGATTTCATCATCGTGGACTCGCCGCCGGTCAACATCGTCGCAGACCCGCTGGTCCTCTCCAGCCAGGTGGACGGCGTGCTCGTCGTCGTCGAGGCCAACCGCACCTCCAAGACGATGGTCGCCCAGGCCAGCGCCCGGCTCCGCGAGGTCAACGCGCCGGTGCTCGGCGCCATCGTCAACAAGCTGAACATGTCGACGGCCGGCTACGGCTACAACTACTACGACACCTACGGCTACTACTACACAGAGGCCGAAGCCGAGGCGGATCGCGCGGCCGGCGGCTCGGCCTGATGCGCACCTTCCTCGTCGCCTTCGGCCTGAGCCTGCTGTCCAGCCTCCTGCTCACGCGGGTCGTGCGGGACACCGCGGTCAAGCTCGGCCTGACGGACCGCGGGGGCGGCCGGAAGATCCACACCCAGCCCATCCCGCGCCTCGGCGGCGTGGCCGTCGCGCTGTCTCTCGCGGCGCCGCTGTTCGGCATGTTCCTGTGGTCCAACCGCATCTCCCGCGCCTTCGTCGCGGACCAGCCCCTGCTCGTGAGCCTGCTGGGCGGCGGGGCCATCATGCTCGCGGTCGGCATCTGGGACGACCTCCGCGACACCCGCGCCATCGTCAAGCTCGGCGCGCAGATCGCGGCCTCGCTCGTGGTCGTGTGGTCGGGGATTCGCATCGAGGGGCTGTCTGTTCCCTTCGCAGACCCGATCGCCCTCGGCGCGTTCAGCATCCCCGCGACGGTCTTCTGGATGCTGCTCGTGATGAACGCCGTCAACCTCATCGACGGCATGGACGGCCTCGCGGGCGGGATCGTGGTGCTCGCGGGCGGCACGCTGTTCGTGATGTCGGTCATCGAGGACAACGGCCTGAGCGCGCTGCTGCTCGCGAGCATGGTGGGCGCGACGGCGGGATTTTTGGCCTACAACCGCCATCCGGCGACGATTTTCCTGGGTGACACCGGCAGCCTGTTTCTCGGGTTCATGCTGGCGCTCGTGAGCGTGCACAGCAGCCAGAAAAGCTACGCGGCCTTCAGCATCGGCGCGGCCGTGCTCGCCCTGGGGCTGCCCATCTTCGACCTCGGCATGGCCGTGGTCCGCCGGACGCTCTCCGGGCAGCCGGTCTTCTCGGCAGACCAGCACCACGTCCATCACATCCTGCTGCGCAAGGGCCTGAGCCAGTCCCAGAGCGTGCTCGTGCTCTACGGCGGCGCCGGGGTGCTCGCCGCGCTGGCCTTTGTGTTCATCTACGCGGACGACGCCATCTCCGCGGTCGCCATCGGCGCGGTCGTGCCGCGGGTCTTCGTGTCCGTGCGCTTCCTCGGCTACACCGACATCATCCGCGCGGCCCGCCGCGCGCGGGTCCTCGAGGGCGTCGAGCAGGAGGCCGGGCGGCGCGTCGCGGTGGTCGAGTCGGTGCGCGCCCGCATGGAGCACGCGGACTCGCTGGACGCGCTGTGGGCCTTGGTCGGCGAGGCGGCCAAGGAGCTGGGGGCCGAGCGCTTGGAGCTGAACCTCGCCGACGGGCCCGAGTTCTCCCGCGCCGAGCGCAGCCCCTTCGTGTGGGTGCGCGCGGGGGCGGTGGACGGCGCGACCGTGCACCTGCAGAGCCGCATCGAGCGAGAGGCGACGCTGCAGGTCGGCGACCGGCGCTGGGGGACGCTCAAGGTCGTCTCCCACCGCGAGCGCGAGGTGTTGGAGCCGCTCGGCCGCGCGCTGGTGCAGGTCCTCGCCGATGGCCTCGCCGGCGGGCTCGTGGGGTTGGCCGAGCGGCGTCGGCTCGGGGCGGCCTCCGGCGGCGGCCGCATCTCCTACGGCTGAGGCGCGGGGGCCGGCGCGGCGCCGGGGCGGGGCGCGGCG
>JBEIVK010000175.1:0-7311 GCA_040373935.1 Alphaproteobacteria bacterium | reverse complement strand
TCGATGGAGAAGCCGCGGGTTGAGCGGGTGGATGGGCTGAGCCCGACGCTCTGCATCGACCAGAAGACGGTAAACCGCAACCCGCGCTCCACGGTCGGCACGATCACGGAGATCGCCGACCACCTGCGCCTGTGGATGGCCCGCCTCGGCACCCCGCGCTGCCCGGTCTGCCGCACGGCGATCACCCGCAGCGCCCCCGCAGACCTCGCAGACGCACTGCTGCGCGACGACGCCGACGCACGGCTGCACGTCATGGCGCCCATCGTGCAAGATCGCAAGGGCGAGTACCGCAAGGAGCTGGCGGACGCCCTCGCGGCCGGCTGGCTGCGGGCCCGTGTCGACGGCACGCTGCGCTCGCTCGAGGAGGACATCGTCCTCGCGCGCTACGAAAAGCACACGATCGAGCTGGTGATCGACCGCCTGCGCGCCCGCCCGTCGGACCGCCCGCGCCTCATCGAGGCCCTGGAGCGCGCGGCCCGCCTCGCCGACGGCGCGATCTCGCTGCTGGTGGAGCCGGACGGCGCGGCGGCGCCCGCCCACCGCCTTTTGCACACCGCGCGCACCTGCCCCACGCACGGCATCTCGATCCCCGAGGTCGAGCCTCGCCTGTTCAGCTTCAACGCGCCGCAGGGCATGTGCCCGGGCTGCGCCGGCATCGGCTGGGTGGAGGACTTCGACACCGCGCTGCTGCTGGACGCGGAGCGCCCCTGGCCGGCGGCCCTTCGCCTGCTCGACGACGACGAGCGCGTCCCCTTCTCGGTGTTGGGCCGCGACGCCCTTCGCCAGGTGGGCGCCCAGCTCGGGCTGGCCCCCACGCAGCCCTGGTCGGCCTTGCCCGTCGCCGCCCGCGAGGCCCTCCTGAACGGCGCGCCGCTGCGCTTCACCTCCGTCCGCACGGACGACGCCGGCAACCGCCGCAGCTCCGAGCACACCTGGGCCGGAATCCTGCCGTTCTTGCGGCACACCTGGCATTTTGCGCCCATCAAAAGGCTGGAGGCGATGCGGCGCCGCGTGCCCTGCGCGGACTGCGGCGGCAAGCGCCTGAACCCCATCGCCCTCGCGGTGGAGCACCGGGGCAAGGGCATCGCGGATCTGACGCACCTCACGGTCGACGAGGCGCGGGCGTTCTTCGGCTCCGTGGAGCTGGAGGGCCAAGAAGAGCTGGTCGGTCGCCCGATCCTCAACGAGCTGCGCGCGCGCCTCAGCTTCCTGCACAACGTGGGCCTGGGCTACCTGCACCTGGACCGCTCCGCCGCCACGCTGTCGGGGGGCGAGGGCCAGCGCATCCGGCTCGCCGGGCAGGTCGGCGCCGGGCTGCAGGGCGTGACCTACGTGCTCGACGAGCCGTCCATCGGCCTGCACGGGCGGGACCAGGACCGCCTGCTGGACGCCCTCGTTCGCCTGCGAGACCAGGGCAACACCGTGCTCGTCGTCGAGCACGACACCGACACGATGGCGCGCGCCGACTGGCTCGTGGAGATCGGGCCGGGCGCCGGGCGGGAAGGCGGGCGCCTCGTCGCCGCGGGGCCGCCGGCCGCCTTCCGGGCGAGCGAGGGCATGACCGCGCGCTTCTTGCGGGGAGAGGAGGTCTTTCCGGCCCGGGACTCCCGCCGCGC
This sequence comes from Alphaproteobacteria bacterium, assembly GCA_040373935.1. Classification (GTDB taxonomy): domain Bacteria; phylum Myxococcota_A; class UBA796; order UBA796; family UBA2385; genus JBEIVK01. Next base: position 5,695 of record JBEIVK010000175.1, on the reverse strand, counting down.
GGGCAACGGCGCGGCCTTGCTGCTGCGCAACGCCCGCGAAAACAACCTGCGCGGGGTCGATGTGCGCTTCCCGCTCGGCACGCTCACCGTCGTCACGGGCGTGAGCGGCTCGGGAAAAAGCACCCTCATCGAGCAGACCTTCTGCCGGGCGGTGGCCGCCGCGCTGCACGGCGCCGAAGAAGCGCCGGGGGCGCACGACGGCATCGACGGCCTGGACGCCATCGACAAGCTCATCCGCATCGACCAGTCCCCCATCGGCCGCACGCCGCGCAGCAACCCGGCGACCTACACCGGCGCCTTTGACCTCATCCGGGACCTGTTCGCCGCGCTGCCCGAGGCCCGCGCCCGCGGCTACACCAAGGGGCGCTTCTCGTTCAACGTGAAGGGCGGGCGTTGCGAGGAGTGCGAGGGGGCGGGCGTCAAGACCGTGGAGATGCAGTTCCTCGCCGACGTCGAGGTGCCTTGCGAGTCCTGCGCGGGCCGCCGGTTCAACGCCGAGACCTTGGAGCTCCGCTACCGCGGCCACACCATCACCGAGGTGCTGGACCTGACGCTCGCGGAGGCCGCCGCGCTTTTCCGGCACCACAAGAAGCTGCGGCGCATCCTCGACACGCTCGTTGAGGTGGGCCTCGGCTACGTCGCCTTGGGGCAGCCGTCCACCACGCTGTCCGGCGGCGAGGCCCAGCGCGTGAAGCTCGCCGCCGAGCTGGCCCGTCCCGCCACCGGGCGCACGCTGTACGTGCTGGACGAGCCGACGACGGGCCTGCACCCGGCCGACGTGCGCCGCCTGCTCGCGGCCCTCCAGCACCTCGTCGACGTCGGGAACACCGTGCTGGTCGTCGAGCACAACCCGGACATCATCCTCGCCGCCGACCACCTGATCGACCTCGGCCCCGAGGGCGGCGACGGCGGCGGGCTCCTCTGCGGCGAAGGCACCCCCGAGACGATCGCGGGCCTGCCCACGCCCACCGGCCGCTTCCTCGCCCGCCTGCTCGGCACGCCCCCCGGCGCCGCCGCCGAGGCCCCGCCCCGCCCCTACACGGCAGGCCCCGCCGACGACCGCGCCATCTCGCTCCGCAACGTGCGCACCCACAACCTGAAGGGCGTGGACATCGACCTCCCGAAGGGCGCGTTGACGGTCATCACGGGCCCCTCCGGCAGCGGAAAGACAAGCCTCGCCTTCGACACGCTCTTCGCGGAAGGGCAGCGCCGCTACGTCGAGTCGCTGTCCACCTACGCGCGCCGCTTCCTGGGGCGCATGGACCGACCGCCGCTGGACCGCGCGGACGGGCTGGCGCCCGCCATCGCCATCGACCAGAAAAACCAAGGGCACAACCCGCGCTCCACGGTGGCCACCGTCACCGAGGCCTGGGACGCGATGCGCCTGCTGTACGCGCGGGTGGGCCGTCCCCACTGCCCGCGCTGCGCCCAGCCGCTGCGGGGCTTCGCCCCCTCGGCGGCGGCCCGCCACCTCGCCCGTCTCGCCCCCGGGGCGGGCTGGCTGCTCGCGCAGCCGCCCCCGGGGACCCGGGTGGCGGACCTGGTGCGCGAGGGCTTCACCCGCGCGTTCGGCGGCGGCGCCGAGCAAGACCTGGAGGCGCTCGTCGCCGCCAACGGGGACGACGCGGTGCTGGACGGCCTCGCCCTCGTGGTGGACCGCCTGGACCCGGCGACCGTGGCGGCGGACCGCGTGGCCGACGCGGTGAAGCTCGCGTATGGCTACGGACGAGACGAGGCGGTTTTTCAGCCGCGCCGCGGCGCCGCGCCCGTCCCGCTCAGCCGCGCGGCGCGCTGCCCCACCCACGGCTCCGTGCACGCCGGCGAGCTCACGCCGCGCCACTTCAGCTTCAACGCGCATCTCGGCGCCTGCCCGCGCTGCGACGGCCTCGGGCGGCGCGTGGAGATCGACCGCGGCCGGCTCCTGCCAGAGCCGGGCCGCCCCCTCGATGCCGCGCTGGACCCGCGGGTGGCCAGCGTGCTGTTCCGCGTGCCGCGCACCCGCGCCTTGCTCGCCGCGCTTTACGCCGCCGCCGGGCAGTCGCTCACGGCCCCGTGGGACGGCCTGCCGCCCGCCCTGCAAGCCGCCGTCCTGGACGGCGACCCCACGCCCCGGGCCATCTCGTGGGTGCGCGAGTGGGGCGGCACCCGGACGGCGGTGGAGGAGCAACGCGCCTGGGAGGGCCTTCTGCCCACCATCGAGGGCTGGGCCGCCGAGCTGTCCTGGCTCAAGCAGGAGGGCCCCTGCGGCGGCTGCGGCGGGGGCCGCCTCGCGCCCGCCCTGCTCGCCGTGACCCTCGGCGACGACCCGCCGGTGCAGCCGGGCCGCCCGCCGGGCCGCAGCATCGCCGAGGTGCACGCGCTCACGGTGAGCGAGGCGCGGCGCTTCTGGTCCGGCCTGGAGTGGGAGCCCGCCGACGCCGCCATCGCCGCCCAGCCCGTCGAAGAGCTGCTGAACCGGCTGCGCTTCCTGGAGGAGGTGGGGCTCGGCTACCTCGGGCTCTCGCGCGGCGCCGACACGCTGTCCGGCGGCGAGGCGCAGCGCATCCGCCTCGCGACCCAGCTCGGCAGCCGGCTCACGGGCACCATCTACGTCCTCGACGAGCCGACCATCGGGCTTCATCCCCGGGACACGGCGCGCCTGCTGGCCAGCCTCACCGGGCTCCGGGACCTCGGCAACACCCTCGTCGTGGTGGAGCACGACCCCGCGGTCATCGCGGTGGCCGACCACCTCGTCGACATGGGGCCCGGCGCCGGCGAGCACGGCGGGCGCGTCATGGCCCAGGGAAGCCCCGCGGAGGTGGCCGCCGGGACCAGCCTCACCGGCGACTACCTCGCCGGGCGACGCAGCATCCCGAGCCCGGACTCCCGCCGGACGCCGCGCGGCTGGCTCACCCTGCCGCCTTCGTCTCTGCACAACCTCCAAAACGCCTCCCTGTCCCTGCCGCTTGGCGTGCTGGTCGCCGTCACCGGCGTCAGCGGCTCGGGCAAGTCCACGCTCCTCCTGGACCACGCAGCCCCCTGGCTCCAGGCCCGCGCCGCGGCAGACCGCACCGCCGAGCCGCTCGTGTGCGTGGACCAGTCCCCCATCGGCCGGACCCCGCGCAGCACGCCAGCGACCTTCTGCGAGATCATGGGGCCGCTGCGCACCTTGTTCTCCGAGACGCCGGCCGCCCGCGCCCGCGGCTGGGGGCCGAGCCGCTTCTCCTTCAACGGCGCCGACGACGGGCGCTGCCCGCACTGCGAGGGCCGCGGCCTCGTGCAGATCGAGATGCACTTCCTCTCGGACCTTTGGGTGCGCTGCGACAAGTGCGGGGGCCGCCGCTACACCGCGGAGACCCTGGAGATCCGCTGGCGCGGCCTGTCCATCGCCGACGTGCTGGACCTGCCGGCCGCGGAGGCGCGCGAGCTGTTCTCCACCCACCGCGCCATCCGCGCCCGCCTGGACGCGCTGGTGGATGTCGGTCTCGGCTACCTGCGCCTCGGGCAAGACGCGTCGACCCTGTCGGGCGGCGAGGCGCAGCGCCTCAAGCTCGCGACCGAGCTGGTGGCCCGGAAGCGGCCGACCCTCTACCTCCTCGACGAGCCGACCACGGGGCTCCACCTCGAAGACGTCGCGCGCCTCCTCACGGTGCTGCACCGGCTCGTCGATGCAGGCCACACCGTCGTGCTCGTCGAGCACCACCTCGACCTCATCCGCAACGCCGACTGGGTCATCGACCTGGGCCCGGAGGCCGGGCCCGGAGGCGGCCGGATCATCGCGGAGGGGCCGCCAGGGTGGATCGCCGCCCAGGCGCACTCGTGGACCGGCCGGGCGCTGGCGGGGCGGCTGGACGCGCCGGAAGCGCCCGCGCCCCGCTGAGGCAGACCGCGCCGCGGCGCGGTCTGCCCTCCCCGGCTTCACCGCGCGGGCGGACCCGAGAGCTGCTTCTCCAGGCGGGTGAGCGCCACGTCCAGCTCCGGGTCTGCCGAGCCGGCCGCCCGCGCTTTTTCGGCCATCGCCCGGGCCCCCGTGACGTCCCCCTCTTGGGCGAGGCGCCCGGCCTCTTCGAGGTAGACCCGCGCCGCGCGATCTGCCACCGCCGGATCCCCGGCCCACCGCAGCCCCAGGCTCGCCGCGCCCAGGAGCGCGAAGGTGAGCACCGCCCCGGCGACGAGGGCCATCCACGGCCGGACCGCGCCCGTCGCGGCGGGCGCCGGCGCGGAGGCGCTGGCGTCGAGCCCCATCGAGATGGAGCGGGCCGAGCCGGACTCGGTGAGGCGGTCCACCGACGGCACGCGCTGCACCGGATCCGTCTGCTCGAGCTCGTAGCGGTGGGTGCGGAAGACCTCCAGCTCCTCGTGGGAGAACAGGCCGCGCCCCCAGGCGGCCACCGCGGCGTCCGAGCTGTGGAACCAGGGGTTCGACGCGCAGAACGCGAGCAGGTCGTCTGCGAGCTGATCGGCCGAGGCGTAACGGGCATCCGGATCCCGCGCGATGGCCTTCATGACGATGTTCTCGAGCGCCTGCGGATACTCCGGGATGAAGGACGAGGGCCGCAGCGCGTTGCCGGCGAGGCGGTCCCGCCAAATCTGCATCGGGTCTTCGCTGTGGTAGGGCGGGCGGCCCGTGCTGAGCCAGTAGAGGCAGACGCCGAGCTGGTAGATGTCCACCCGGTGGTCGATGTCGCCCTTGAGCTGCTCCGGCGCCATGTAGTGCAGCTTGCCCTTGAGCAGCCCCACCTCCGTCTGCGCGCCGCGCTCCGCCCAATGGGCGATGCCGAAGTCGATGAGCTTCGGGATGCCGTCCGGGGAGAGCACCACGTTGCCGAGCGACACATCCCGGTGAACGATGCGCAGCGGACGGCCGTCTTCGTCGTTGAGGGCGTGGGCGTGGGCGAGCCCGCGCGCGACGCCGGCGAACATCCGCGCGATGTGGCCGAAGTGCCGCACGCCCCCCGTGCGCAGCTTGCGCGCGAGCTGGGCGAGGTCCGGCCCGGCGACGTACTCCATCACGAGGAAGGGCATCCCCTCTTCGAGCCCCACCTCGAAGACCTGGCTGATGTGCGGGTGGCTGAGGCGGGCCGAGAGCCGGGCCTCGTCCATGAACATCTGGATGAAGGCGTCGTCGGTGAGGTGGTCGGGATGGAGGACCTTGACGACGACGAGCTTGCGGAAGCCGCCCACGCCGTCCAGCGCGCAGCGGTACGTGTGCGACATGCCGCCGCTGCCGATGCGGCGATCGATCCGGTAGCGGCCGACGCGCCCGGCCGAGAGCGCGCGGAGCGCCGGGTGGCCTTCTCGGGGGACGAGCTCGCTTCCGCTCATGGGGGCTCCAGGGGCAGGACCGTGGGGAAGTCCACGGCCACTCGATCCTGCGACAGTCGCACCGTGGGTGCAAGCGCCTTGACAACGTGTGACGAAGTGGGCGCCGTCATCTCCAACTGTCGCGGCCGCCGGGCCGCCGCGCAGGTTGCCGGATAGACCCTTCGTCGGACGAAGCTGGGCGTGAATCTGCACCCGATCCGCTGTGCCCCCCCGACGAGCCCTCCCCCGCCCGCGGGGGGCTCCCCGCGCGCCTTCCTTCGCGCCCACATCGGCGTGCTCGCCGTCGTCTCCCTCGCCTACGCCGCGCCGCCCGCGCTGGCCGTGCCGCCCGCCGGCTTCGTCCCCGCCGCCGCGCCCGTCCTCGGCGCCGCGCTGGCCCTCGCCGCGCTGG
>JBEIVK010000898.1:0-1772 GCA_040373935.1 Alphaproteobacteria bacterium | reverse complement strand
GGCGGCAGCGGCGGCGGGGGATGTCGCGCGAGGCGCGGTCCTCGCGGGCGGAGACCCTCGGCCCTGGGTCGAAGCCGCGGGGGACGCGGCGCTGCGCGCGCAGATCGGCGCGCAGATCCCTGCGCTGGTCGGGGCGCTGGTCTTGGTGGAGCCGGCCGTCCGGGTGCGGGGCCTGGGGTGGCTTGCGTGGCGGGCCCTCGAATCCAGGGATGCCGCCACTTTCGGCGCGGCGGCGGCCGTGTTGGCGGGCGGGCTGGGCGCGCTCGCGGCGCGCCGCGCGGGGGCTGACCGATGAGCGGCGCACGGGGCCGCGCCGCGTCGCCTCCCGGGGACCCGCCATGACGCGCGCCACGAGCGCCGTCGCGTTGGGCATCCTGCTGCTGGGCGCTGCGGTCTTCGGTGTGTCCGGCGCTCCGGTGGACCCGGCCGCGTCGTATGCGCCGCCGTCGCTCGGCCGCCCGCTCGGCGCCGACGTGCTCGGCCGCAACCAGTTGCTGCTGTTGCTCGGCGCCGGAGGGCCGCTGCTCGCTGCCGGGGCGGTGGCCATCGCCGTGGCGCTCGGCGGAGGGGTCCCGCTCGGGCTGCTGCGCGGAAGGGGTCGTGCGCCCTGGGCGCCCCAGGCCATCGGCCCCCTCGGCGCGCTCCCGGGACCGGTGCTGGTCGCGGCGCTCGCGCTCGCGTTCCCGGGCGACATCCTCGCCTTCGGGCTGGGCAGTGGCCTCGCCGCAGTGGAGCCGGTGTCGGTGGTGGTCGGCGCGCGCGTCCGGGCCTTCGCGGCGTCGGGCGCCCCCGCGGCGCTGCGCCGGCACGGCCTCGGGCGGGTGCGCGTGCTCTGGGTCCACGGGCTGCTGGGTCAGCTTGGAGACCTCGGGCGCCGCCTTCCCTTGTGGGTGATCGGTGAGATCGCCGTTGTGGAAGGGGCGCTCGCGTGGTTCGCCGACGCCGGCTTCGCGGAGCCTGCGCCCAGCATCGGCAAGGTCCTGGTCGCGGCGGCGGGAGGGCCCGGGCTGCTGGACGCCGTCGTGCCCGCGCTGGCCTTGTGCGCGCTGGGGGCGGCCCGGGGCCAGGGGGTGCAGGACGATGGCTGAGCGCGACCTGCTTCGGGCCGAACGCCTCGGCCTTCCCGGCCGGGTCGCCGGTGTGTCCTTTGCGCTGCGTCCCGGCGAGAGCGCGCTGCTGCTCGGCGCATCCGGCAGCGGAAAAACCAGCGTGCTGGATGCTGTCATCGGGCGGCACAGCGGGGAGCGGGACGGCGCGCTGTGGCGCTTCGGGGTTCCCATCCCGGCGCGTGACATCGGCGCGTCGGCGTCGCCGCTGGGCTGGGTGCCCCAAGACCCGCGCGCGGTGCTCGCGCCGGCGCACCCGTGGCCCGCGCTCGGCACGCTCACCGGCCGGGCCCCTCCGGCGGCGGACACCTTCGGGCTCCCCGCGGACGCCGCGATGCGCCCCGCAGGCTCGCTGTCTCGCGGCGAGGCGCGCCGCGCCGCCCTGGCCTGGGCCCTGGGCGCGCCCGTGCTGGTCCTGGACGAGCCCACCGAGGACCTCGACGCCCCCCGGGCGCAAGCCGTGATCGAGTCCCTGGTGGCCGCCCGCGCGCGTGGGGCCGCCATCCTGGCCGCCACCCACGACCCGCGGCTCATCGCCGCGCTGGGCGGGCCGCTGCTCATCCTCTCGGCAGGCCGGGTCGTCGAGCAGGTGCCGGACCTCGCCGCGGCGCGCAGCGAGGCCGGCGCGCGGGTCGCGGACGCGCTGCTGCCCGCGTCCCCAGCCGG
>JBEIVK010000750.1:0-2281 GCA_040373935.1 Alphaproteobacteria bacterium | reverse complement strand
GCCAGCGGCGACGGCCGGCAGCACCGCCGCCCAGGCCGCGGGAGACAGGGGCGCTGCGCGCACCGACGCCTGCCCGGCGGGCGGCAGCGCGCGCTCCGCGAGCGCAAGGGCCTCGGTGTGCAGCGCGGCCTCATCGAGTAGCGCGGTGCGGCGGCGCTGCAGCCAGGGCGAACGGCCGCGCCCGAGCGCGGTGTCGATGGCGCGGCGAGACTCCTCGGCCTTGCCGAGCCGCGCCGCGCCGAGCGCGACGATGGCCCAGGCGTCGGGGGGCGGTGCCGCCGAGCAGCGGCGTCACGATGCGCAAGGCGGGGACCGTGCGCCCGACCGCCAGCAGGCACTCGGCGCGCAGCAGCGAGATGGCCTCGGACGGGGCCTCTGCTGCGGCGATGCGCTCCAGGATGGCGAGCGCGGCGGCGGCGCGACCGGCGCGCAGGTGAAGGCCGGCCAGCGCGAGCGGACCGCTGCGGTCGTAGGCGCCCGGCAGCACCTCGACCGGAAAAACCCGCGGCGGCGCCTGCAGGATGTGTTGGAGGTCGGCTTCGGCCTCGGCCAGGGCGTCCGGCTCTGGGTTCGGGGCGATGGCCAACGCCAGCGCCGTGATGATGGCGCCGTTGGGATGTGACGGGTCCCAGCGGCGCATCCCGCGCCCGACCTCGTAGGCGCCGGCGGCGTCCCCGTGGAGGAGGTGGGTCCATGCCACCATGGTGCCGACGTGGGACACCCCGGGATCCGTCGTGGCGATGCGGGGGCGGCTGACTTCGCGCCGCCAGGCGACGAGCCCCTCGTCGTGGGAGCGCTCGACATCGTTGGCGCGCACCAGCTCCCGAACGAGGTACGCGTGGCGGAAGCTGTCCTCCGGGTTGCGGGCGATGTAGCGGTCCAGGAGGCGGCGGTTGCGGCTCGCTTTGTCGAGGGCGAGCCGAAGGGCGCCCACATTGCCGAAGTGGATGATGTCCGCCGGCACCGCGGCGTATCGGCGCTGTTGGCCGGACCCGAAGAACCAGCGGTCCAGGGATTCGTGGATGGCGCCGCTCCACGCGAGGTCCGCGGTGCGGCGGAGGAGCCGCGGCAGCGCCACCGGCTCCTGGTGGCGCGCCGTGCCTGTGCGCACGTCGTCGAGGGGGGCGTCCAGGTGCGTCGCGTTGTGCAGCGGGAGCATGCCGCAGTCGAAGGCATCGGTGGCCACGGCGGCGCGGATGATGGCCGGGGCGTCGTGGGCGAGGACTTCGTCGGCGTCGAGGCTGAGGATCCAGTCGCCGGTGGCCGCGGCCAACGCGGCGTTGCGGGCGGCGGCGAAGTCGTCCACCCAGCGGAAGTGCACCACCCGTGCCCCGTGGGCGGCCGCAATCTCCACCGTCCGGTCCGTGGAGCCGGTGTCGCAGACGATCATCTCGTCCACCGCCGGGGCGGCAGCGCGCAGGCAGGCGTCGAGGAAGGCCTCCTCGTTGCGCGCGATGAGGCAGAGGCTGATGCGGGCGCTCATCGGGCTTGGCCCCGGGCGTGCTCGACCATGGCGCAGCGGTCTTCGACGACGGCGATGCCAGCCTCCCGCAGCGCGGCGGACACCCCCGCGTGGTGGATTCCGGTTTGGAACCACACGCAGCGCGGCGCGGCGGCGCGCAGCGCGTCGAGGTGGCTGGGGAGCTGGTCTGCCCGGCGAAAAACGAGGATGAGCTCGGCCGGCGGGCTGACCTCCGCGAGCGCACCGACGAAGGGCACCCCGGCGAGGGTGGCCCCGGGCCGCGCCGGATTGACCGGGGCGATGGAGTAGCCCGCCCGGGCGAGATACAGCGGCACCGTGCAGGCGGGGCGCGACGGGTCGTCGTGGGCGCCGAGCACGGCGATGCGGTGCACCGCGTCCAAGACCTCGGCAGGCGTCGGCTGGAGTCCGATCATGGTGCCCCCCTATCCAGCCCATCGCGCGCGCGGGGGGGCCTTGGTCGGCGCGGTCTGCGCCGCGGCGCTGGTGGGCGCTTGGCCGTCCAGTCCCGGCGTGTGGCTGGAGCCGGCGGAGCGCGCGGGCCTCGCGGCGGCGGCCGCTGCCTTCGGGGGCCTCACCGGTGGGCTCGGCGTGCGCGGGGGCCTCGCCGGGGCCGCGCTCGCGGGCCCGGCCCTCCTCGCCGGGATCGCCTTGCTGCCTGCCGTCGGGCGCCTGTGGGAGCGGGTGGCGCCCGTCCATGCGCTGCTCGTGGTGCTCGCCTGGGCGGCGGGGCTCTGGGCCCTCCGCGGCCGGGCCCGCCCCGATCGGAAGATCACACGGCTGAACACCAGTCCCCGTACT
>JBEIVK010000727.1:0-2391 GCA_040373935.1 Alphaproteobacteria bacterium | reverse complement strand
GGCGCGGCGCGCGGCCCTGCGTGCCGCGGCGGCGGAGGCGGGCTGCGTGCGCATCGCCACCGGCCACCACGCGGACGACCAGGCGGAGACCCTCCTGCAGCACCTGCTGCGCGGGTCCGGCCTCGCGGGAGCCCGCGCGATGCGCCCGCTGGACCCTCCATTTTGCCGGCCGTTGCTGGGCGAGCCGCGCGCGGTCTTGGAGGCGTGGGCGGTGGCCCGGGGGCTGCCGACCGTGGACGACCCGTCGAACCCGTCCTCCGAGCGCGGCCGTCTGCGCGTGCTGCTCGCCGGCCTGGAGGCGCACCGCCCGGGCGCCCGGCGCGCGCTCGCCCGCAGCGCGGCGCTGCTGGCCACGGACGATGCCTTCCTCGACGCGTCGGCGGCGGCGCTGCGGGAGGCGGCCGCGGTCGCGCCGCCGCCGGGAGCGGCGGCCGCGGTGGAGATCGCGGCCTGGTCTGCGGCCGATCCGGCGGTTCGGGCCCGGGTGCTGTACGCGCTGCTGCCGCCCGCGGCGCGTGAGTCCCAAGGATTGCGCACCCTCGCGGCGCGCGGGTGCGGGGCGGGGGCGGCGCAAGCCTTCCCGGGCGGCTGGTCCATCGGCGCGGAGGGCGCGCTGCTCGTGGTGCGCGGCCCGCCCGGCCCGCCGGCGGTGGAGTAGAATGGCGACGCTTCGCAGGCCGGAGTCCCCATGCGCCGCATCGTCCCCTCGCTGCTCGCCCTCTCCCTCGCCGGCCCGGCCTGGGCGGGCAAGGTCCCCGCCACCGTCAACGTCGGCCTCGGGCCCAATGTCGTCTGGCTGGGCAACCCGGGGGACGCGCCGCTCGCGCCCTCGGTGGGCCTCACGCTGATGGCCGAGGGCTGGGTGGGGAAAAAGGCGCTTCGCTCCAAGGCCGTGATGCGGCAGGTCCCGCGGCAGTACCGCGGCCTCGTCAAGTCCATGCCGGACGCCCACATCGTCCCGCTGCCAGCCATGCTCGTGCCGGACATCGTCGGCATCGCCCCGGTGCCCGCCCTCGCCTTGGGCGGCGGCGCGCCGGGGCCGACGGTGGTCCCGGTGAGCTGGGCGCCGATCGACGTCTCGCTCGTCCACCGCGCGAAGGCGAAGGGCCCGCACGTCACCTTCGATGCCCAGCCGCGCGTGTCCTGGCTGCGCATGGAGGACGCCGCCGGCGCGCGCGGGAACGCCGTGTGGCTCGGCGCGGCGGCCGGCCCGGTCGTGCAGAGCAACCTCGCGCGGCGGGTGGGCCTCGCCGTCGGCGGGCATTGGGGCGCCGGGTACGTGCCCGCGCCCAAGGTCGCCCTGGACGGCTACGCCCGGCCCTGGATGCACGTCGACGCCTTCGCCCGGTTGCAGCTCCGCTTCCCCATCGAGGTGGACATGTAGGCGGGCGGCGCGCGGCGGGGGGCGTTGCGGGGGGCGCAGCCCCCTGCCCCAAAATGTTGACTTAACCGTTGGAATCGTCGGTTTCATCGCGGGGGTCGACGGGGGAGCCGCCGGCCCGCTGCACGGCGTCCGCGGGCCCGGGGCGGTGGCCCTCGCTGGCGCCGGGCCAGGCGAGCCCATCCCCGCGGTGCGCGGCGGCCCAGGCGGCGTTCGCGGTGGTGGCGTGGCGGTCCAGGCGGTCCACGGCGCGGAGGGAACCCGGAAAACAGAAGGTGAGCGTGTGCTTTCCGCGGGACGGGGCGGGCGGCGCGACGACCCGTGCGGGGGGGCGCGGGCGGGGCCCGGGGGCGAGCGCGAGGCGGCTGTAGGTGAGCCCTTGCCAGCGGAGCCCGGCGGCCCGGGCGATGGGCTGCAGCGCGGGCGGGAGATCCACCGGGAGGTCTTCGTGGCACCAGTCGTCGGGCCGCACGAGCAGCGGGCAGGCGCCGTCGTGGGGGCACGGGGCGACGACGGCGGCGGCGCGGGCGTCGAGCAGGGCTTGGCGCGCGGCCTGGAGGCGGCGGGCGGTGGCCTTGAGCGCGGGCTCGACGGCGACGAGCAGCCCGTCGGGGTGGAGGTGCTGCGCGACGAGGCGGCCGAGCAGGCGCGCGTGGAGGGCGACCCGGGCGGGCTCGGGGCTGCCGTGGCCGACCTCGACGAGGACCTGCCCCAGCACGATGAGGTGATGACGGCCGGCGGCGGCGGTGAGGTCTCCCGGGGTGGGGTGCACGCTGAGCGGGCCGAGGGCGGCGCGCAAGGCGCCCAGCAAGCGCGTGGCCCGGGCGAGGGCGGCCGCCTCGGGCTCGACCAGGTGGACGGCGACGGGGCCGCGGTGGCCGGCGCTGCGGAGGGCGAGCAGGGCGCCGACGGCGCTCGCCCCGGTGCCCGCGCCGAGATCGAGCACGGAGAGGGCGTCTCCGGTGGGCAGCGGCAGGTCCCGCAGGGCGGCCTCGACCTTCCGGGCGTCG
>JBEIVK010000193.1:0-6755 GCA_040373935.1 Alphaproteobacteria bacterium | reverse complement strand
GCGGCGGCGCGGGCGGGCTCGCCGGCGCGGAGGGCGGCCATGCCGGCGTGGTGGTGGCGCAGCACGACGCGGCGCACCACGCCGAGGCGCCACGCGAGGAAGGCGCCGAGCCCGAGCCCGACGCCCAGCGGCGCGGGCGCGATGGCCAGCCCGCCGAGGATCCCGCATGCGCCCCAGACCAGCGAGACCTGGGCCGCGCGCAGCGGGCTCGTGGGCGCGAGCGCGCGCGGGCCTGTCACCGCGCGACGGGAGCCGGGGCGTCGCCGGGACGCGTGCCGTCGAGCAGGTACAGCGCGGCCGCGCGGGCGAGCTCGATGTCGCTGTTGAGCGCGGTGTGCGCGGTGTCCTCGCGGTCTTCGACCCAGGCGCCGGCGGCGGCGAGGGCGGCGGCGGTGGGCGCGAGGGCGGCGGCGGGGACCTGCGGATCTGCGGAGGACCACACCAACCCGACGCGGGGCGGGAGGCGGCCGGCGGCCGCGGCGGCGCGCAGGGAGAAGTCGTCCACCCGCGCCAGGGCGTCGTCGCCGAAGATCGGCAGGAGGCCCGCTGCTTCGTCTCCAAAGGTGACCGGGTCGGCGAGCCATGCGCCGAGCAAGTCCGGCGGGCTGTCCACCAGGGCGCCGGCGACGGCCGCCGCGGGCTCCCGCAGGAGCAGCTCGGCCACGCCGCGGCCGCCATCGCCGATGCCGACGAGGTGGATCTGCGTGGTGTCCAGGCCGACCGGGAGCTGGAAGCCTTGCTCCAAGGCGAAGTCCGGCTCGGTGACCATCCGCAGGGCGTTGTTGGCGGCGGCGCGGCCGTCGCGGGCGAAGCCCTCGGCCTCGACGTCGTTGTCCACGACGCCCGCTTCGTTGTGCCAGAGGTCCCCCCAGCAGTTGGCGGGGGCGATCGTCACGAAGCCGGCGTCGGTGAGGGCGGCGGGCAGGGCGCCGAGGTTGGCCTCTTGGGGGTCCACCGGGTCCAGCGTGTTGAGGCCCAGCGTCTCCCAGACCTTCGTGACGGACCACGGCCGGGTGAGCCGCGAGTCGGCGCGGTAGGTGCGCGCCGGCCGGCCATCGCCGGTGGCCGGCGCGAGCACGTAGTCGAAGGCGCCGCCGTGCAGGAGGATCGCCACCGGCGCATCGGCCTCCAGGCCCTCCCGCCACAGCGCGAAGACGCGCGCCGGCGCGCCGTCCGGGCAGGTGAGGGAAGTGTCGAACACGCTCACCCGGGCGTCGGACACCTCGAGGAAGTCGTTGCTGTAGGGGACCTGGTCGAAGTTGAGAGGCGGCAGGTCGGCCACGGGCTTGAAGCACGCGAACAGCAGCGGAAGCAGGACGGTCACCACGGCGCACTCCGGGAGCGGCAGCATAGCCTACGCGGGGCCGGCGCGGGGGACGCGTGCTATGTCCGGCCGCGAGCGGGGGGCGCGATGCGCGCACGGGGTCTGGTGGTGTGCGGGATGGTGGCCTGCGCGGGCGGGGGCAGCACTCCGGCGCCCAATGCCCCGCTCTGTCCCGCGCTGGACGCCGACACCGCGATGGGCGTGTGGGTGCGCCTCGACGGCCCGCGGGCCAACGCGGACTGGCGGCTGGAGCTCGTCCCGGACGGCGGGGCGGGGCTCGGCCCCGAGGGGTGGCTCGTGCAGCCGGGCGAGGCCCGCCGGCGCCTCGTGGCCGATCGCAGCGGCGCGGGGTGGGTCCTCACGGAGCAGCCCACCGGCCCGGTACTGGCCGCCTACGAGGCCGGGGAGGCCGGGCTGGTGCGGCTGTTCGTGGAGCCGGATCCGGCGACGTGCACCTTGGAGGTCAAGGTCACCCGTCTGTTCTCCGTGGCGGGGGCCGCAGACCCGCGGGCCGAGGCGGCGCCGCTGCGCCTCACCCGCGCGCCCGAGGGGGTGGAGCTGTCCTCCCGCCCCTGCGACGCCCCGCTGGCGGTGGGTCCCGCGGCGGCCTCCGAGGCCGCGGCGCTGCGGGCCGGGCAGGCCCCGTGGTCTGGCCGGCCGGGGGCGTTGGACGTGGCGGCTTGGTCGGACGCCTCGGCGGACGGCGAAGACACCTGCGTCTACCGGGCCGATGTGTGGCTGGATGGTCGTCTCCTCGCCCGCGGCCTGGACGTCGCGCCCCCCGAGGCCGGGCGGCGGGCGTGGCGGGCGGTCGGCGTGAGCGTGCCCGCCGGGCGGCACGAGATCGAGCTGCATCGCGTCCGGGAGTGCGCCGGCGAGCGGCGGGTGCTCGGCGTGTCCTGCGGCCTTGCCTTCGCGGCAGAGTGAGGTTTCATGCGTTGGGGCTTGGTGGATCGCATCGATGAGCTGGTGCCGGGGGAGCGCGCCACGGGCGCGCGGGTGTACCCGCCGGACTTGGCGTTGTTCCAGGATCACTTCCCCGGCTGGCCCGTGGTGCCCGGCGTGCTCGTGATGGAGTCGCTGGCGCAGCTCGCCGGCAAGCTCATCGGGTACACGGTGCGCACGCGGCGCGGAGACTGGCCCTTCCCCATCCTGTCCATGATGAACGGCGTGAAGTTCCGCAAGTTCATCCGCCCCGGCGAAGAGATCACCCTGGACGTTCGCCTGACGGCCCTGCGGGACGAGATGGCCGCGGTCGAGGCCCGGGCGCGGGTGGGCGCGCGGGTGCACGCGCAGGCGGAGCAGATTTTTGTGTTCAACGCCGTCCCGCTGGAGGATCCGGCGGAGCGCGCGCGCCTCGAGGACATCGAGCGGCGGGAGCTGCGCCGCCTGTGGGCGGGCGACCCGGGGGACTTCTGAGATGGCACACGCAGAAAACCGCAGTCGGCGCGTCGTCATCACGGGGGTCGGGCTGGTCACCCCCCATGGCGTGGGGCTCGCGGCGGCTTGGGCCGGTGCGCTGTCCGGGCGCCCCGCGGCGGCGGCGGTGCGTCGCTTCGACGCGCGCCCGTTCCCGGTGCAGTTCGGCTGCGAGGCGCCCGATCCGGGGCTCGACGAGGCGTGGCTGGCGGCGCGGGTGGGGGACGCCGCGGTGCGCGGCTTCGCCCAGGACTTGAAAGGGCGGCTCGCGGTGGCGGCCTTGCGCGAGGCCCTGGAGATGAGCGGCTTCGCGGCGCGTGGGCCGCGCGTCGGCGTGTGCATGGGCAGCGAGGCGGCCCGTCCGGATCTCGGGATGGTCGCGGCGCGGCTGGGCGAGGGCACGCTGCCCGGCGCCGCCGAGCTGGAGCGCCTCTCTCCCGCGGCCCCGACGCGGCTCGCGGCGGCCATCGTCGGCGCCACCGGCCCGGCCACCACCGTCTCCACGGCCTGCACGAGCAGCTCGCAGGCGGTGGGGGAGGGGATGCTCCGCATCCGGCGCGGCGAGGTGGACGCGATGGTGGTGGGCGGGGTCGATGTTTTGGTCGACCCGATCATGATCGTCGGCTTCGCCAAGCTGGGTGCGCTCTCCACGCGCAACGGGGACCCCGCCGCCGCGAGCCGCCCCTTCGACGCGGATCGCGACGGCTTCGTCCTCGGCGAGGGCGCCGGGATGCTGGTTCTGGAAGACGAGGCCTCGGCGCGCGCGCGCGGGGCGCCCATCCTCGCGGTGCTCTCCGGCTTCGGCTGCTCCTGCAACGCCTACCGCATCACCGACAGCCCGCCGGACGGGCGGGGCGCCGCGCAGTCGATGGAGGCGGCCTTGTCGGACGCCGGCCTGGACGCCGCGGACATCGGGTACGTCAACGCCCACGGCACCAGCACCCCCATGAACGACGCGAGCGAGACCCGCGGCATCCACCGGGCGCTTGGCGCGGCGGCGGCGGGCGTGCCCGTCAGCAGCACGAAGGGCGCGATGGGCCACCTCGTCGCCGCGTGTGGCGCGGTGGAGGCCATCCTCTGCGTGCAAGCGGTGCGGGAGGGGCGCCTGCCGCCCACGGCCAACCTCGACACCCCAGACCCGGAGTGCGACCTCCTGCACGTCCGCGGCGCAGCCTGGGAGCGCCCGGTGCGTCACGCGCTCACCAACGCGTTCGGCTTCGGCGGGTCCAACGGCACCCTCGCCGTCTCGCGGTGGGAGGGATGAGCCGGCACCGCGCCGCGGAGCCCGTCGCGCTGACGGCGGTGGGCTACTGCGGCCCGGGCGGGGCCTTGTCGGGCGGCGCCCTGGGCTCTGCCCTCGTCGCGCACGCTCCGCTCGCGGCCCTGCCGGGCGGCGCGCTCGCGGGGATCGCCGATACGGCCACGCTGCGGCGATGGCTCGTCCGCAAAAAAGACCGCAAGCTCCTCGCGCGCGCCGCGGAGCTGGCCTTGTGCGCGTTCGGCCCGGTAGTAGACGCTTGGCCGGGGCCGCGGGAGTCGCTGGGGCTGTTCGTCGGCGTGGGCCGAGAGCCGCCCGACGACGGCGAGAGCGAGGCGGCGCTCGCGGCGTCGGCGTCGGAGGGGCGGCTCGACGAAGCGGCCCTGGCCCTCCGCGGGCGAGACCTCTACCCGCCGCTGTTGCCGCTCAAGACGCTTCCCAACCTCGTGCTCGCGCACGTCTCGATCAACTTTGGGATCGGCGGGCCCAACAACGCCGTCACCGGCGCGGCCGGGGCTGGCCTGCGCGCGCTGGTGCAGGCGATCGTCTGCGTGCAGGAGGGCCGGGCGCCGGCCGCTGTCGCGGGGGCGGCGGACAGCCAAGTGGATCTCGGCTCCGCGCGGGACCGCCTGCGCCTCGGCGCGTCCGGCCCACCGGGCGAGGCGGCGTGCGCGGTGCTGGTCGAGCCGCTCGCCGCGGCCTTGGCGCGGGGCGCCGCTGTGCTCGCCGTCGTGGGGGCGCCCTGCAACCCGCCTGAAACCATCATCCGGGGCGCAGACCACCACGCCGCGTTGGGCGATCTCGGCGTGGCGGACGGCGCCGTGGCGGCGGTGCGCGCGGTGCTCGCGCTCGGGGTCGGGGCGCCGGGGCCCATTCTCGTGACCGCGGCGGACCCGGGCCTGCCCGCCGAGCGGCTCGTCGTCGGGCTGCCCGCGGCGTGCTAATGTCGGCCCGCGCCCGCACCGAGGGGCTCGCCGTTGCCCACGCGTGAATCCGCCCGCCGCTTTCACTTCCTCCGCGAGATCGCCACGGGCGGTTTCGGGAGT
The DNA here is from genome assembly GCA_040373935.1 of Alphaproteobacteria bacterium. Classification (GTDB taxonomy): domain Bacteria; phylum Myxococcota_A; class UBA796; order UBA796; family UBA2385; genus JBEIVK01. The sequence goes on along the minus strand of JBEIVK010000193.1, from coordinate 1,708 downwards.
GTCTTCCTCACGAAGGTCACCCACGCGGACGGCTTCTCGCGGCTCGTCGCCGTCAAGCTGCTGAAGTCGCAGTGGTCGGACAACGAGGAGGTCGCGCGGCGCATGCGCGACGAGGCGCGGCTCCTCGGGCTGCTCCGCCATCGCAACATCGTGAATGTGCTGGACCTCACCTCCATCGACGGGCGCGCGGCGCTCATCATGGAGTACCTGGAGGCGGTCGACCTCAAGACCGTCGCGCAGCATCTGCTGGAGGCCGGGCGGGCGATGCCCGTGCGGGCGGCCTTGGAGATGGCCGCCGCCGCCGCCAACGCCCTCGACGCGGCGTACAACCGGCCGCCGATGCCCGGGGACAAGCCGCTGCGGGTCATCCACCGGGACATCAAGCCGTCCAACTTGATGGTCGACGACACGGGTCTGCTGAAGGTGCTGGACTTCGGCGTCGCGCGCTCGGAGCTGGAAAACCGCGAGAGCCACACGCAAGAGCTCCAGTTTGGCTCTGTGGAGTACATGGCGCCGGAGCGGCTCTTCTTTGAGCCGGAGACCCCCGCGTCCGACGTGTACGGTCTCGCCGCCACGCTCTACGAGATCCTCGCCCTGGAGAAGCTGGGCAAGGCCCGGGGCCGCCCGGAGCGCCACGCGGACTTCGTGGCGGAGCGCCTCGGCTTTTTGCGGGGGCGCGTGGCGATGCCGGCGGCGGCCGCCGACGAGCTGGAGGCCCTCCTGGTGGCCTGCCTCGCCTTCGAGCACGACCAGCGGCCCACCTCCGCCGACTTGTACCAGCGCGCCCGGTCTCTCGCGCGCACCCTCACCGACGACGACCTCCCGGCCTGGGCCGAGGGCGTGGTCCCGCCCTTGGTCGCCGCGGCGTCGCGGGCGCAGGGCGAGCGTCATCCGCTGGTGGACCAAATCGTCCTCGAGGACAGCGCCCCCTTCCTCGAAGATCCCGGCGATGTCTCCCTCGACCGCACGGTCGCCAGCGGTGGTCGGCCCGAGTCCCTGAGCGCCGAGGAGCTTCGGCGCGGCGCGCTGGCAGAGCTGGACGACAGCGGCGCCTTCGTGCCTTCCCCGGCCACGGGCGCCCCCGCGGCGCGCAACGCGGGCGCCGGCCCGTCCGCGGCCGACGAATGGGAAGACGGCCCGACGCATGTCGGCGGGATCGACGGCCTGCTGGACGTCGCGCCGGCCCCCGCGTCGGTCGGGCCCGTGGTGGTGCCCCCCACCACGACCGCGCCCATCCCGCTCACGCCGGGCACCCCCTTGCTGGACCCCACGGAGCCCGCGGCCGCCCCGCCGTCGCCGGCCGCCGGGCCGTCGGCCGTCCCTTCGTTGGACGCATCGGCCGCCCGTCCGCCCCGCACCACGCCGGTCCCCGAGCCCGCGGCGCCCCCGCCGCGGCCCGGCCGCAACCTCCCCGACGACGACCGCACGGAGCACGCGGCGCCGCGGCGCGCCGAGTCCTGGCGGCCGCCGCGTTCTCCCACGCTCATCCCCGAGCTTCCGAACAGCGGCGGGGAGTCGCCCACCGAGGTCCTCGTCGCGGGGGCCGACGCGGGCCTTCTCCGCGGCGTGGCGGCGGTCGACCTCGCGAAGGCGGCGCGTCCCCCGGCGGCCGAGCGGCCCGCGGGCGGCCCGGCGGCGTCCGTCGCGGAGGCGGAGGCGCCGTTCGACGAGGGGGGCTCCACGGAGCGGGTGGAGCTGCGCCCCGATC
>JBEIVK010000576.1:0-3079 GCA_040373935.1 Alphaproteobacteria bacterium | reverse complement strand
CGGCGTGGGGCGTGGCCTCGCGCGGTCGAGCGGGGCGTCGCCGGTGGTCGAGCCGGCGTGGGGCGTGCGGCCGGCTCACCCTGCGCCGGTGCGCGGGCCCTCCGCGGCCCGTCTCGGCGCGCCGGTCGTGCGACGGACGCCCGCAGGCCGCGCCTTCAGGAGCGCCGATGACCGACCCGATGCAGCTCCTGTTCGAGCGTGGCGCCGAGCGCGACGGCGACGAACCCGTCACCCATCTCGAACACGCGCTGCTCACGGCTGCCCTCGCGCTCGACGCCGGGGCTGGGCCCGCGCTGGTCGCGGCGGCGCTGTTCCACGACATCGGCCTGCTTCTGCACCCCGACGCCGATCGTGCGGCGCGCGCCGGGCTCGACATCCGCCACGAGGAGCTGGGCGCGCGCTTCCTCGCCCGCACTCACGGCGAGGCGGTCTGCGCGCCCGTGCGCCTCCACGTCGCCGCCAAGCGGGAGCTTGCCCGGGATCCGGCCTACCTCGCCGCGCTCTCGCCGGTGTCTCGCGAGAGCCTCGCGCGGCAGGGGGGCCCCTTCGACGACGCGGCCTCCGCCGCCTTTCACGCGCTCCCCGGAGCGGCGGACGCCCTCCGGCTGCGGCGCTGGGACGACGCCGCCAAGGACCCCTCCGCTCCGCTGCCCGACCCGGACGTCCTCGAAGCCGCGCTGCTGGCCGCCCGCGGCCTCACCAGCTGAGGCGCGCGCCCACCCGGGCATGGCGGGCGGCGGCGAGGGCCCCGAGCGTGCTCCCATCGGGCCCCGAGACCCACGTCCCGCCTGCCAGCAGCTCGAGCTGGTCGTCGAGCAGCGTGCGCAGCTCGGCGTCGGCCAGCGCGCCGCCGTCGCGGACATCGGCGGCGGCGGCGGCGTGCAGGCGCCAGGTGGGGGAGAAGGTCACGGCTGCGGAGCCGAGGGCGTAGGGGCGCTGGTCTTCGCGGCGGCGCTCGGTGGGCAGCCCCCACAGCCCGCCCACCTGCACGCGAAGCGGGCCGAACGGGCGCTCAACGGCGAGGATTCCCTGCGGGAGCCACCCGCCGCCCTGGGTGACCGCCCGCGGCAGCGGGTCGGGCACGGCGTCCAAGGTCCCCAGGCGCACCAGCGCCTCCAGCTGGCGCTGGCTCGGCACGAGCGCCGTCGGCGTGAGGTGAAGCGCGGCGACCTCCCCGGCGAGCAGGGCGTCGCCCATGGGCAGCCGCCAGTCCAGCCCGACCAGCTGACGCTCCGGATGGCGAAGCGGAACGCCGAGGTCCACGCGCCCAGCGTCGGTCTGGTAGCCGGTGATGATGAGCTCGCCGTCGGCCTGGGGCAGCGGGTCCGGGCCGTGTACGGCCGTGAGGCCGAGATCCACGCCCTCCGGCGCCCAGCGCAGGCGCAGCCCGGCGGAGGCGGCCCGGAGCCCCGTGGGGAGCGCGGTCGTGTCGCGGAGCGCCCCGACCTGGAGGCCCGGCGCGCCGGCGCCCGCACGGTCGAACGCGCGGTCCCCGTCGATGAGCAGAGGCGCCTCGACGGCCGGCAGCGCGGCGGGGGTGAAGAACGGGAGGACCATCGCCTCGGCCGTCCAGCGCGCGTGGTGCAGGAGCACGCGGCCGAAGGGCGTGGAGAGGCGCTGATCGAAGCGCGTCGGGTCTGTCAGTTCGGCGGGTTGCAGGCTGTCGACGTGGCTCACCGGCAGGCCGGCTCCCCAGGCCACCCGCCCGAGGCCGAGGTGGACGTCCGCGTGGGCGCCGCGGTGCACCAGGCGCGCCTCCCGCCATCGGACGCTGCCCGGTTGCAGGGCGGCGGGCGTGACGGCGCTGGCGAGGCCGTCGACGGCGCTGGGCCCGTGCAGGCGGAGGTCGACCGCCACCTCGCCGCTCACCCCGGGGGCTGGGCGCCCCTTCACCCAGGGGCGCGCGACGACGGCGTCCTGGAAGGACATCCACCCGGCGGGGTTGGCCCGCCACGTGGTGGACAGCTGCACGCCGGCCTCGACCGGCGCGGCGGCGTGGGCCCCCACGAGCGCGGCCCACGCGCCAAAAGGCAAGGCGAAGGACAGGAGCTACTCGCGGGCAGCGAGGAAGTCGAGCGTGAGGCCGCAGGGGTCTTGCGCGACAACCGGGCAGTTCGCCTCGTCGAACGAGGAGGTGGCCAGGGTGGCGACGCCGTGCGCGGTGTCGTCGTCGTCGAGGGTGATGTCGACGGTGATGTCCATGTCCACGAGGCAGCCGGGGTATGCGTCGGCGTCAAACTCGACGCCGGTCTGCGCGGCGCCGTCAACCACCAGCGCGCCTTCGCTGCCACCGGCCGTCACCGTGACGTCCATCGACGAGAAGGGCTCCTGGAGCTGCACGGCGTAGGAGGCCGGCAACGACGACCAGGCCGGAAGCTCGACCGGGTAGGCCCAGTCGCTCGTGGTGCCGTCGCCCTCCGGCAAGAACAGCGCCGTGAAGGCGCCATCCAGGCAGGCGTCGTCCACAGCGGTGCTGGTGAAGATGAAGCTGCCGCCGGGGAAGGTGGACGGGTCCCAGGCGCCCGTGTCATCGGCGCCCTTGCCGGCGCAGGCGGCCAGCAGGAGAGGGAGGGCGAGCAGGGGGAACGCGAGGCGCATGGTGGGGCTCCGGACCGCCGAGGCGGGCTCAAGGGGATTCGAGGGTGGCGAGGGTGAAGCGAGCGGGGTCCACGCCCTGACCGACCGTGGCGCTGCGAAGCGTGGCCTCGGTGCGGCGGCGGGCGCGGAGGTCTTCCACGAGCATTCGGTGGGCGAGCATCGCGCCGTTGCCGCGCATAGGTCTCGCAAATCGTAGGCATGGCTACAGCCGACAAAGTTCTCGCCGACGCACCAGCAGCTACCAGCGCACTTTCAAGCGCAATCGAGTTTACGATGGTGGCCAGCATTCCCATCGAGTCAGCGGTTGCACGATCAATCCAGCCCGCGGCACCAACCTTGGCTCCCCGAATAATGTTCCCGCCACCGATCACAACCGCAATCTGGTAGCCGAGACGGGAAGCTCCCGCCAGATCAGCAGCCAGTGTCGAGAGTGTCTTGGGGTCCAGCCAGTAACCATCCGCCGCAAGCAGAGCCTCGCCGG
>JBEIVK010000651.1:0-2677 GCA_040373935.1 Alphaproteobacteria bacterium | reverse complement strand
GGCCCGGCGCGAAAGGCGAGCGCGGCCGGGCGGCCCGGCTGGCGCGGCGGCCGGGGGATCGCGGTGGCGCTGGCGTCGGCGGGGATCCCGTCCCAGTCGAGCTTGTCGGCCAAGGTCGTGCCGTGCAGCACGCGGGCGGCGAATGCCGAGAGGTCCATGCCGTCCACCCTGCCCCGCCGGCGGCGGCCTTGCCAGGGCGCCCCGCGGATGTCACCCTCCCGACGAGGTCTCCATGGTGTCTGCCCTTCGCTTCGCGCTCCCGCTCTGTCCGCTGTTCGTCGCCTGCACGATCGACTCGGGCGACTCCGCCTATTGTGACCGCGCGGTCACGCTCAGCGGTACGGTGGCCGGCGACGCCCCCTACGACGATGGAATGTCCGTGCAGGCGGCCTGGTTCTTGCGCTCCGCCGAGGAAGCCGCCCTCTCCGCGCTCGATCAGGAGGTGATGCAGCGCATGGGGCTCGACGCCTCCGACGACGCCGACGTGCAGCGGTACCGCTACTTCACGAGCCAGTACGACGTGCGGATGTTGTTCGTGGAGGAGCTGTCGCAGACGCAGGCCGGCTCCCTCGGCGCCACCATCGGGCGCGACTTCGGGGTCTTCCTGTTCGACGCCTTCGACGCGCAGCTCCAGCCGGGCGCCAAGGTGCAGGTCTTCGATCTGTCGGCGGTCGAGGCGGCCCGCCGCGCGGGGGACCGCGAGGCGCTCGGGGACGCCGTGCGCACCGCCATCGACACGATGCGCACCAATGGCATCGTCGACGCATTGGTGGCCTTCGCCCCGGACCGCAGCGGCGAAGGCGCCGAGAGCTCTCTCATCGTCCTGCTGAGCGCCAACGCCATCTACGCGACGGGAGGCAGCGTGTCGCTGGAGGGCGTGCTGGACACTCAGGGCGCCGCGCTCGCCGAGATCGCCCATCCCACCAACGCGATCGACAGTTTCGGCCTGCAGGGAACGGTGGACTTCGGCGGGGACGCGGTGGAGCTGGGCGTGTCCTGCGCCAAGGCGATCATCAGCGAATGAGCCCCCGCCCGGCGGGTGGCCGCCGTGGGGGGCGATCCGGGCGGGCGGGCCCTAGAACGTGTAGACGGCGCCCCACTCGGTGCCAAAGCGCAGGGGGCTGAGGTCCACTCCGCGCCCCGCGCCAGGGGCGGCGGCGAAGGCCGAAGACAGCCCGAACCCTTCGCCGTAGAACGTGAGCGCGGGCGTGGCGGCGGCCTCCAGGCCGAGGCGGCCGCCGGCGTTGTGCGTCATGCCGGGGCCGGCGGCGGGGTTGGGCAGGGCCGGGTCGTCGGCGGTGGCGCCGGGCAGGGTGGCGGGCAGGACGGCGGCGGCGTCGATGACCTTCGCGCCGTGCGCGGTGACCGTGAGCGCGAGGGGGCCGGCCAGGGCCTGCCGCAGCGAGAGCCAGCCGCCGAACTCCCGGACGTCGGCGATCTTGCGGGTGACGGCGTCGAAGCTGCCTTGACCGAGGGTGAGCATCCCCGTGTTCGCGAGGTTTTGCCCGACGTAGGCCTCGCCCTTGAGCGCCGTGCGCTCGCCGAAGGGCAGCTCGGCGCCCAGCGCGGTGCCCCAGGCGAGCGTGTGGTCCGTGTCGGTGAAGGGGACCTTCCCCGCGAAGCCGCCGAGGTGGATGCGCTTCTTGCCGCCGGCCGGCGCGACGAGGCGGAGCGCGCCCGTGGGCGTCGGGTTGGTCTCGACCGCCGTGTCGCCCAGGCCGTTGTTTGCCGCGACGAAGCCGGCGGCCGCGACCACGGTGAGCGGGCCGGCCGCCTGTTCGAGGATGGCCTGGTGGCGCATGAAGCCCAGGTTTCCTGCCTGGAAGGAGCCGCCGACGAGGTTGCGGTGGAAGGGCTGCAGCGGGGCGAAGGCGTCCCAGGTCTGGCCCAGGGTGAAGGACGTGCGCGCGCTCGGGGCGAAGCGCACGGTGGCGATGCGCAAGCGGGGCTTGGCGCTCACGGTGGGGGTCGCGACGTTGAAGTCGACGAAGTCCAGCTCGAGCTGGGCGCCCGCCTTGGGGCCGCCGACCTTGAGCCCGAAGCGGGACTGCGCGACCTGCCAGGAGCCGCGCAGGCGCGCCGCGTCGGCCACGAGCAGCGGGTTGCCGGCCGAGGTGATCGCGCTCTCGTTGGGGCGGCCGTAGCTGTCGAAGCTGCCGGCCGTGACCGCGATGGTGGGCTTGACGATGCCGTAGACCTGCACGGCGGGGCCCTCGGCGGCCTGGGCGGCCCCGAAGAGTGACGAGAAGAACAGGGGAAGGAACATGGGAACGTCCGCGCTGGCCAGGGCCTTGCCCCCGGCGACCGGCGGGCCCGCGAAGACCAGGGACGCGGGTCCAGGAGGGGTGTATGCACGCGGCACGCGGTCGCTCGTGCGGAGCGTGTCAGGCGTCGGGGCGGCGGCTGCCCGCCGGCGCGGCTATGGCGGTCGCATGGCGTGCGTGCGGCCCGAGGTGTTGCGTCGGCCCGGCCCGGATGGGGCGGTAGAGCTGCTCGATCTGCTGCTGGAGCAGGCCCATGTCGTGCCGTCCGCGCTCGCCGCGGCCTTGGACGACGAGGCGCACCCCGCGCGGCCGGCGCTGGAGGCGTGGTGCGCAGCGCGCTGTCTCGACGAGGGCCCCGCTGCGTCGGCGCTGCGCGCCGGGGTGTGGGCGGCGCGGGCGCGCGGTGCGCCGTC
>JBEIVK010000159.1:0-7697 GCA_040373935.1 Alphaproteobacteria bacterium | reverse complement strand
CGTCGGAGTCGTCGTCCAGCGGGTCGGTGCCGGCGCCGGGGATGGCGCCGTCGGCGGAGCCGACCTCCTCGGCGTCGGAGAGGCCGTCGTCGTCGGAGTCGTCGTCCAGCGGGTCGGTGCCGGTGCCGGGGATGGCGCCGTCGGCGGAGCCGACCTCCTCGGCGTCGGAGAGGCCGTCGTCGTCGGAGTCGGCGTCCAGCGGGTCGGTGCCGGTGCCGGTGACCGCCCCGTCCGAGGACCCGGCCTCTTCGGCGTCGGAGAGGCCATCGTCGTCGGAGTCGGCGTCCAGCGGGTCCGTGCCGGTGCCGGGGACCGTGCCGTCCGAGGAGCCCCACTCGTCGCCGTCGGTGAGGCCGTCGTCGTCCGAGTCGGCGTCCAGCGGATCCGTGCCGCCGCCGCGCACTTCGTCGCCGTCGGTGAGGCCGTCCCCGTCGGTATCGGCCACCGTCGGGTCCGTGCCCCACGTACCAGCCTCCGCGGCGTCGGTGAGACCGTCCTCGTCGGTGTCCAGGAGGTCATCGGCGGGGGTGAAGGGGTCCGTGCCGTCGTAGAGGATCTCGTCGCCGTCAGAGCGGCCGCCGTCGTCGGAGTCGGGGTCCAGGGGATCCGTGCCGGTGCCAGGCAGCGTGCCGTCCGTGGTGCCGCGCTCTTCGCCGTCCGTCAGGCCATCGCCGTCCGTGTCTGCCTCGGTCGGGCTCGTGCCGATGCCGGTGACCGCGCCGTCCGAGGAGCCGGCCTCTTCGGCGTCGAGCAGGCCGTCGTCGTCCGAGTCGGTGTCCAGCGGGTCTGAGCCGAGACCGTCCACCTCGTCGCCGTCGGTGATGCCGTCGGCGTCGGTGTCTGCGACGAGGGGGTCCGTGCCGGTGCCGGGGGTCGTGCCGTCGGCCGACCCCGTCTCTTCGCCGTCCAGCAGGCCGTCGGCGTCGGTGTCGTCCACCAGCGGATCGGTGCCGACACCCAGCTCGTCTTCGTCGTCCAGGCCGTCGGCGTCCGTGTCCACCCCGCCGTCGAACCCCGTGCAGTCCTGGTCGATGCCATCGGCGTCGACCTCCGCCGCGCCGGGGAAGACGCTGGTGTCGGTGTCGTCGCAGTCTTCGCCGCCGAAGGCGTCGCTGTCGAAGGCGTCGCCGTCGGCGTCGTAGTCGGAGCCGCCGGAGCAGTCTTGGTCCGCGCCGTCGTACCAGACCTCGGCCGCGCCCGGCGAGACCGCGGCGCTGCTGTCGAGGCAATCGGTGCCGCCGTAGGCCGTCGCGTCGTAGCCGTCGCGGTCGGCGTCGTAGTCGGAGTCGCCCGCGCAGTCCTGATCGACGCCGTCGTACCACCGCTCGCGCGCGCCGGGGAAGCGGAACCGGTTGCCATCCGCGCAGTCCGTGCCGCCGTAGCTGGCGGAGTCGAAGCCGTCGCCGTCGCGGTCGTAGTCGGAGCCGCCCGAGCAGTCCGCGTCCACACCGTCGTACCAGCGCTCGGAGGCGCCCGGCCGAACGGTGCTGGACGCGTCGTCGCAGTCGGTGCCGCCGTAGGCGCTGGCGGCGTAGCCGTCGCGATCGGCGTCGAAGTCGTCGTTGCTGGCGCAGTCGGCGTCCACGCCGTCGTACCACGCGTCGGCCGCGCCGGTGTAGGTGCTGGCCGCGGAGTCGTCGCAGTCGAGCCCGCCGAAGAGGTCGCTGTCTTGGCCGTCGCTGTCGGCGTCGTAGTCGGAGCCGCCCGAGCAGTCCTCGTCCAGACCGTCGTACCAGGACTCGGCCGCGCCGGGGTTCACCGATGCGTCGCCGTCGTCGCAGTCGTCTCCGCCGAAGAGGGTGTCCCGGAAGCCGTCGCCGTCGACGTCTTCGTCGACGCAGGCGGAGGAGCAGCCGTCGCCCGTCACGGTGCCGCCGTCGTCGCAGGACTCGCCGGGATCGACGTCGCCGTCGCCGCAGACCCAGCAATCCGAATCCAGCGCGTCGGTGAAGCCGTCGGCGTCGTTGTCGCGGCCGTCCGTGCAGTTTTCAGGGGCGAACTCGATCGTCGTGTCGATGCGGAAGTTCGACTGGGTCGTGTGCCGCTCGGCGAAGAACAGGTGGAACGTGTACGTGTTGCCCGGCGTGATGCCCGCCGCCGCCGCGATGGCGTCAAGGGAGACCGTCTGGGTCATGGCGGCGTGCACGCCGCCGAGGTCGATCACCCGGTAGCCGTTGATGTAGACCCAGAGGTCGTCGTCGCCGGTGAAGGTGAAGGTCTCGCCGCCCTGGTAGGTGAACCAGGAGCTGAGCTCGTAGGTGAAGTGGTAGTTGCGCCCCGTGGAGGCGTAGTTGCCGAAGCCGAGGCCGTCGATGGGGAAGAAAGCGGAGCTGCTGTAGGTGTACACGCCGGCGGCGCCGCGCGTGAGCGTGATGGCGTAGGGCAGCTCGACGTTGACCCCGGGGGTGGTCGTGTACCACTGGTTGAAGGTGGCGGCGCTGTTGACCGTGGGGTTGGAGTCGGCGCTGTTGTAGACCGGCTTGCCCGCCGCGCTGAGCCGCGTGGTGACGATGTTGTAGTCGACCCCGGTGCGGTACTCGAAGTCCCGGTTGGTGGACGGCGTGAAGTCACGGATGGTGCCGTTGAGCGTCATCGTGGCCGGGCCGCTGGCGAGGGCCGGCAGCGGCGCCACGAGCGCGAGCAGGACAGAGAGGCTGCGGGCGCCGAACCGGGGGGGCGGACGGGACATCGGGGGCTCCGGTGTGGGGCGGAGGGGGGACTCCGGATGAGTCCATCAAGGCACGCGGCGCCCCGGCGTCGCAAGGGGCGGGCGCTGCGCGCGCGTCAATCTTTGTCTCTACGCCGAAGATCCTCTGCGGGAGGCCATCGTGGCGGCGTTCAGCCGGCCTCGGCCGTGGCGCTCCGCCGCATGAGCGCGTCGATGGCGAGGCGCGGCTTGAGCCTGCCAGACGCGATCTCCGCGATCGCGGCGGTGAGCGGCAGCTCCACGCTCGACCGGGCCGCGCGTTCGAGCAGCGCCCGGGCTTCTCCCTCGGTCGCGGGCGCCGGCGGCCCCCCGTTGGCGAGCCGCATCCCGGTCGCGAAGCCTGGATGCTCCGGGTGCGCGCCCGAGGCCACGAGGTCCCCCACGCCCGCGAGCCCCGAGAAGGTGGCGTCTTCGGTGCCCAAGGCCCGCCCGAGCCGCCGCCCCTCGGCCAGCCCGCGCGTGACGATGACGCCGCGCACGCCGAGCCCGAGGCCCAGACCCTCGGCCAGCCCGACCGCCACGGCGAGGGTGCGGACGAGCGCGCCCGCGAGCTCGACGCCGCGCAAGTCCCGCGAGGTGTACACCCGGCAGATGGCGCTGTGAAACGCGGTTTGGGCGGCGAGGCCAACCTCGTCCACGGGGCTCGCCGCCACGAGCGCGCAGGGGCGGCGGGCCAGCACCTCGGCGGCCAGCGCGGGACCCGCCAGCGCCCCCACGCGGCGACACGCGCTGTGCGCGCCGACCAGGTCCGACAGCCACGCGCCTGTCCCCGGCTCCAGCCCGCGCGACGCGATGAGCACGCGGCTCGCCGGCCCCGGCGCGGCGGATTGGACGACCTCTCGCACGGCGGCAGGCGGCACCGCGAGCACCAGGAGGTCCGTCTCGGCGGCCAGGGCCGCGAGGTTGGGAGTGCCGGGCAGACCCCGCACCCGGGCGCCGGCGCGAATGCCCATGCGGGGCTGATGGCCCGCCTCGGCCGCGAGGGTGGCCAAGGCGTGCCCCCAGGCGCCTCCTCCGATGATGCCGAGCTTCATGTGCCCTCTCCTGTGGGCAGGGCGTCGAGCCCGGTCCCAACGCAGCGGTTGGCGTAGTACAAGCAGAGCTGCGGGTCCACCCAAAGGCCCGGCCCAGGTCCGGGGCCGATGGCGGCGCGGGTGTGGAAGCGGCCGAAGCGGTCGAGGGCGATGTCCAGCAGGCCCTCCGCCGAGGCGCCGGCTGGCAGCGCCAGCCGGTAGCGCCCGGCCTGCGCGTCGGCCGTGGCCTGGGCGAGCACGCGGCCGACCTGCCGGAGCAGCGGGGCGCGCCCGAGCTGGCGGCGCTCGGGGGCCGTGAACATGCGCTGCCAGGTGTCGAGCTGCGGCGTGGTGGACCGGTACAGCGACCAGGCGGCGCAGGCGACGAGGTGCGTGGGTTGGAGGGTGTTGTCGCGGGCCCAGGCACGGGCGAGCGCGTCCGAGAGGAGGGTGGTGTACGCGGCGTCGCGCTGGGCGTCGCCCACCACCGCGCCATCGGGACCGCAGACATAGCCGCGGCGGTCCACCACGCGGCCGGCCGGATCCAGGGTGCGGCCCTCGTCGTCGACCGGGTTGCCGAGGACGTCCAGGGGCTCGCCGATGTGCACGACGACGCTGGCGTCGAGCGCGAGCACGCGGCTCACGAAGGAGGCGACCGTCCGCGGCTGGCTGAACTCGTCGTCGGTGATGATGAAGCGGGACTTGCCGGCCTCGGCGAGGGCGTCGGCGATGAGCGTCTCCGCCTCCAGCACCAGCGCGAAGGAGAGGGTCACCGGGACGACGAGCACCTCCGGCTGCGGGCGGCGGCGCTCCAGGCCCTCCTGCCAGGCGGCGACCGCCGTCCCGAGCAGCCCCCGCTTGGGCCGGCGCTCCACCTCGCCGCTGCGCGACCGTGTGCCGCCCGGGAAAAACAGCATGTGGGAGCCGCGCCCGATGGCCTCCGTCGCGTAGTCCTTCAGGACGTCCTTGTAGAGCGCGTGCTTTTTCTGGCGGTCCACCGTGTAGGCGCCCAGCCGCCCCATGAAGAAGCCGACCAGCCGGTTGTCGAACAGGTTGAGGCCCGCGCCGTAGAGGAAGGGCGGCAGGCCGGCGCTGAAGAGGGCGGTGCCGAGGATGGGGCTGTCCAGGTTGGAGACGTGCGTGGGCGCCAGCACGAGGGTGTGCGATGCCGCCAGTTTGCGCACCCGGTCCACGGCGCCGCGCACCTGGATGCGGGCCTGCGGGTCGAACTCACGGGCGAGCAGCTCGGCCGGGTGGGCCGCGGTGAGCAGGCGGGCGAGGGCGCCCGGCATCACCTTGGAGGCGAGGGCGTGGGTGCGGGGCGAGAACGGAGAGTGAATCTCGGCCGTGTAGCGGGCGACCAGGCCCTGGATGGCGGCCTCGACGGCGGCGCGACCGCCGTGCACGGCGCGGGCGGCGGCCTCGATCGCCGCGGCTTCTGCGCGGTCGGCGTCGGTGCGCGGGCGGGCGAGGCGCCGGCGCTCCGTGTAGACGGCGTCGGCGAGCAGGCCCTCCACCGCGCGGTCCGGCCAGGGGGCGAGGCGGGCCGCCTGGCGGGCTTGGAGGGCGGCGGTGATGGCGCTGAGCGGGGGCGCCTCGGAGACTGCGGCCACGGACACCTCCGCGGGGCGAATATCCTGTTCCGCCCCGGCGTCGGAGGGCCGGCGCCGGCGAGGGCTGCGTACCCGATGACGCACTTGCGCGGATCGATCTCGTGTTTTACGGTAAGGTGTGTCTTGACAGGTCGACCCCACTCCCGGGCGTGACCCCTTCGGAGGACAGCATGAAGCGCTTCATCCCCGCTCTCACCCTCGCCGCTGCTGCGGCTGCGCTCTCCACGCCCGCCCAGGCGGCCGGCCTCGGCTTCACCGCCCAGACGGACACCAACTACGAGACCCGCGGCTTCTACACCACCACCGGCGCGGGCATCTTCAATCTCCCGAGCGTGGACATCCGCACGAAGGGCTGGATCATCCAGGTCGACGCCCTGGAGACCCTCGCCTCCATCACCCGCAAGGAGGTGAACAAGGACGGCGACGAGACCAACGGCCTCCACCTCGGGGTCGCGGGCTACACGACCAACATCAAGAAGGACGTGAAGGACGGCATCGAGGGCGTCGTGCAGCCCGGCGCGAAGCTCCTCCTCGACACCAACACCTCCTTCGGCCCCGCCTACTGGAGCCTCCTCGGCTCCGTCCGCATGGGCGCCCAGGCCAGCAAGAAGATGGGCTTCGGCATGTACGTCGTGCCGCACCTCGGCATCGCGGGCACGCCCGATCTCCGCCCCGACGGCGACCCGACGGAGAACACCATCGGCCTCGCGGTCGGCGGCCAGCTCCAGATCTCCGCCTGGCTCAACGGCGCGATGTGATCAGCCGCGGGGCCCGCTTCCCGCGCGCGCCGCGGGCGGCGGGTCCTGCCAGCGCAGGCTGCGCCACGTGTGCGGGTGCAGCAGGGCGATGACCGTGAGGATCTCGAGCCGCCCGATCCACATCTGGAACGTGAGCAGAACGGTCCCCAGGTCTGAGAAGCCCGAGAAGTTGCCCATCGGCCCCACCTCGTTGAACCCGGGGCCGATGTTGCCGATGCACGCGAGGGACGCCGTGAAGGCGGTGATCGGGTCCTTGCCCATCCAGACGTAGATGAGGCCGAACAGGAACGCGAAGCCCACGTACAGCGTCGTGAGCGTGACGACGGCGCGCATCACGCCGTCCGGCACCCCGCGCCCGTTGTAGCGGATGGGGAGGACGGCCCGCGGGTGCAGCGTCTGGGCGATCTCGCGCAGGATGAGGCGGCCCGTGATGATGTGGCGCACGACCTTCGGCCCGCCGCCCGCCGACCCGGCGCAGCCGCCCACCACCATCGCGATGAGGAGCCACATCTTCGCGCCGTCGGACCACAGGTTGAAGTCCTCGCTCGCGAAGCCGGTGGAGGAGATGAGGCTCGACGACTGGAAGAGCCCCGCGCGCAGCGCGTCGAGCCCGGGGATGCCGCCCGTGTTCACGGCCGCCGCGCCGACGCCGCACGCGAGCATCACGGCCGTGTAGACCAAGAACTCCTCGTCCTTGAAAAAGCCCCGCCAGTCCTGGCCGGTGAAGACCTTGAGCTGGAGCGGGAAGCTCGCCCCCGCGAGGTGCATGAACAGGATGAGCACCCACTCGGCCGCGGGGTTCTGGTAGCCGGCGATGGACAGGCCGTGAGGGGAAAACCCGCCGGCCGCGAGCGTGCCGAAGGTGTTCGTCAGCGCGTCGAACCATCCCAGGCCGGCCACCATCAGCGCTGCGGTGCAGAGCGCGGTGAACCCGATGTACAGGAGCCACAGCCGCCCCGCCGCGTCTCGGACCTGCGGGCTCACCGCGTCGCCGGGTGCGCTGGATGACTCGGCAAAAAACAGCTGCCGCCCCGCGATGCCGAGCCGCGGCAGGATGACCAGGAACAACGCGATGACGCCCAGCCCGCCGATCCATTGGATCAGGCCGCGCCAGAAGAAGAAGGCGCGGTCATAGAGGGTGAAGTCGACGAGCACCGTGGCGCCGGTGGTCGTCAGGCCGGACATGGACTCGAAGAGCGCGTCCCAGAAGCTGAGCCCGTAGAAGCAGAAGGGAAGGGCGGCCAGCACGGCCGTCGCCAGCCAGGTGCCGGCCACGATGCCCATCGCTTCGCTGCGGTGGAGAAGCCGCGGCCGCTCGTAGCCGATGCTCATCACGGTGCCGACCAGCGCGCCGCCGAGGCCGCAGCCGAGGTACACCGCGAAAGACCGCCACGCGCCGTCCATCGCGGCGAGGCCCATCGGCCCGACCATGCCCACCGTGAACAAGCGCAGCATGCGTCCAACGACCGCGAGCACGAGGCGCAGGCGCACGGTCAGCCCTCCGTCGCGTCGTCGGGCGGAAGGCCCGCCGGTGCCCGGGAGGGCGCGCGGAGAAAGTGCACGCGCGCGGCGTCTTCATCGGCTTTGGACGTGAAGACGAGCAGGT
>JBEIVK010000044.1:0-13105 GCA_040373935.1 Alphaproteobacteria bacterium | reverse complement strand
GGCGCGCCGGGCCCGCGCCCTTCGTCGCGCCGGCGGGCACGGGGTTGGCCGTGGCCTTCGGGCTGGCGGTGGGCCTCGCGGCGGTCGTGGGGCTCGCGCTGGCGCCGGCGGCCGACCGGTGGTGGGGGCTCGCCGGGCTGGGGCTGGCGGTGGGGGCGGGGTTTGGCAGGGGGACGCATGGGGCGTCCGGGCCTTTTCGTATCGAACCGAAGACGCTTGATTGACAGCGTCCCACGGAGTATCGCCTCCGCGCTGCCTGGAGGCGCACCCATGTCCGTCCGAAATGTCCTCGCTGCCGCTGGCCTCGTGCTGCTCTCTTCCTGCTACAAGAACGACCTCGTCGGCCTCAGCGACGGCGGCGGCCCCGGAACGGAGGTGCGCAAGTACAACCACACGCTCCTCCTCGGGCTCATCCCGCTGTCGGAGATCGACCTCAAGGCCGCTTGCGGCGACAAGGGCGTCTGGGCGGTCTCCACGCGCCTGAACGCGCTCTCGCTGGTCGCCAACGCCTTCACCTTCGGCCTCTACACGCCGACGGTCGCGAAGATCACCTGCAAGGGGTGACGTCTTCACCGCCCACGCGCTGGCGCTGGGTCATCGCCGGCGCCGTCGCTCTCATGGGGGCCTTCGGCACCGTGGGCGCGGTCAACGCCCTCCGCCGGGGCGACGCCACGGTGCCGGCGCACCTGCGCGCTGACCGCTGGGAGTTGACGCGCGAGGGCCAGGCGGCCCGCGCGCGCGGCGAGCAGCGGTGCGGCGCATTCGCCGATGGCGTGTGGGTGGACCGCCCAGAGTCCGCCGCCCAGCCCGTACTGATTGGCGCTCCCGACACACAGCGCGACTGCTTCGCCCAACAGGTGGCACCCGCGTTCACCCGGGGCGCCCTGGGCGACTGAGCGTGCACAGGCGGGTCCGCCCGCTTGGGCCGCGCGCCACGAGGGGGCGGGGAGATACGAAGTCGTGCCGTTTCTCTCCGACGTCCACATCCCCTCGGGACCCCGATGCTCACCGCTGCCATCGCCGCCGCCCTGCTCGTCGCTGCTCCGGTCGCCGCCGCCAAGGAGCGCCCCGTGGCGGACCACACAACGTCCGTGTCGGTGGTCGCGCTCGCCGTGCTCGAGCCGCGCCTGGAGGTCGACTACGACCACGCGCTCTCCGACACGTCAAGCGTCACCGCCGGGGCGACGGTGGGCCGCTACAACAATCTCCTGCTGCGTGTCTTCAACGAGCTGACCGGCACCAGCTTCACCATCAACCAGATGGGCGCCTTCGGGAGCTACAACATCCACTTTCACCAGTTTAACCGCGGGTGGTACGCCAGCGGCATCGCCCGCTACGACCGCGTGGCCGCCAGCGTCAGCGGCGTCCCGGCGGGGACCTACAACACCGTCACCGTGGGCCCCGCCATCGGCTGGAAGGTCGCGACCAAGGACGGGTTTACCTTTAAGTGGGACTTCGGGCTCGGGTACGCCACCCACTTCGGCTACGGCCCGGGCCGCGCAGACGTGTCCTTCAGTGAACCGACGCGCAAGGTCTACGGCCTCGGCAGCCTCAACCTCGGCTACAGCTTCTGAGTCCGCGCGGCGCGGCGGCCCCGGCACCGCGCCACCGTCCCCGCCACGCGCAGGGAAGGGGGCGTTACGGGGGAAACCGCAGGTTTCCCCTGTCCCTTCGGAAAGAATAGCCAGCACGGTGCGTTCCCGGTTAGCCGCGTGGGTTGCCGGAGCGCCCGATGATCTCTCCCCTCCCCGCCGACCGCCTGCGCTTGCGCCTCCCCGAAGACGCGCTGCCCTTCGAGGACACGCGGGCGGTGGCCCCGTCGGACGGCATCGTGGGCCAGGAGCGCGCCCTGCGCGCGGTGCGCCAAGCCGTCGAGATGGAGCGGCCGGGCTTCAACCTGTTCGTGACGGGCCTCTCGGGCGGCGGGCGGCTGCGCACGGTGTCGCGCATCCTCGAGGGCCTGGTCCCGCGGCGGCGGCAGCGCCGGGACTTCGTCTACGTCGCCGATCTGGACGACCCGTCCCGCCCGCGGCTGCTCATCCTGCCGGCGGGGGCGGGGCCGCGCCTGCGCCGGGCGGTCGCCGAGCTGCAGGTCGCCTTAAAAGAGGAGATCCCGCGCATCCTCGAAGGCGAGGCGGTGCGCACGGTGCGAGACCGGCTGGTCCGCGACACGGAGCGGGGGCAGCGCGAGGCGATCCTGGCGCTGCGCGAGCGCCTGCGGGCCGAAGGCTTCGACCTGGGCGGCGTGGACGACGGCGCGGAGGACCCGGACGGCGGCGCCCGCGTGGTGCTGCGCACCGCCGACGGCACGGTCGGCCGCGCCGAGGCGCACCTGCTGGCCCACGAGGGCAAGCTCGAGCGCCCGCTGCAGGAGGTGGAGGCCCGCTTCGACGCGCTGGAGGACGACCTGGCGCGGACGATGGCGGGGGTGCGGAGCGCGGCCGATGCGGCGAGCGACCGCGTGGAAGGCGCCGAGGAAGCCGCGATCCGTGAGGGGACCAAGCCGCTGTTCTCGGCCGTGGAGGACGAGGTGCCCGCGGCCCGGCGCTGGCTGCGGCGTCTGCACGATGGCGTGGTGGACCACTCGGATGCCTTCGTGGACGAGCCGGGGCCGTCCGTGCCCTTCGGCGGCGACGCCGGCGGGGACCCGGACACCGCCCTGCTGCTGCGCGCCTTCGTCGTGAACGTCCTGCACCGCGGCGGGCGCAGCCGGCGCGCGCCCATCGTCGTCGTGCCGGATCCCACCTACGCCAACCTCTTCGGCGGCGTGGCCACGGATCTCACCGGCGGGCGCGGCCCGGACCACGCGGCGCTGCGGGCCGGCGCCCTGCACGACGCCGACGGCGGCTTCCTCGTGCTGAACGCGGTGGACCTCGCCTCCGAGGCGGGGGCCTACAAGACGCTGAAGCGCGCGATGATGTTCGGCGAGCTGGGCCTGCAAAACCTCGACGCCGTGCTGCAGGGCGCGACGGCGGCCCTGCGGCCGGACCCGGCGCCCCTCGACGTGAAGGTCGTGCTGGTGGGCGACGAGCTGGCCTGGGAGGTGCTGAACGCGGAGGACCCGGACTTCGCCTCGGCCTTCAAGCTCAAGGCGGAGTTCGCCGAGGCCGTGCGGCTGGTGCCGGGCTTGCCGGCGGAGATCGCGGCTTTCCTCGCCCGGATGGGCGCGCGCGAGGCGCTCAAGCCGGTGGACCGCGACGGCGTGGCGGCCCTCATCGAGACGGCGGTGCGGCGGGCCGGCAACGGGCCGCGGGTCTCCCTCGCCTTCGGCGCCTTGGCCGACCTCTACCGCGAGTCGGACTACCTCGCGGACGGCGCCGTGGTGGGCCGGGCCGACGTGCGCGCCGCGCTGCGGGCCCGCGCCGAGCGCCACGGCAGCTCGATGCGCCTCGCCCGCGAGGCCGTGATGGACGGGCAGCTCCACATCGCCACCAGCGGCGCCATCGTCGGGCAGGTCAACGGCCTCGCGGTCCACGACGCCGGCGGGCACACCTGGGGCCACCCGCTGCGCATCACGGCGACGGTCGGGGCCGCGCGGGCGCCCGGCATCGTGCACATCGACCGCGAGGCCGGCCTGTCGGGGGCCAGCCACGACAAGGGCGTCCAAGTGCTCGTCGGCTGGCTGCTCGGGCGCTTCGGCCGCGCGCGGGTCCTCACGCTGCGCGCCCACCTCGCCATCGAGCAGTCCCACTTCTTCATCGACGGGGACAGCGCCTCGGCGGCCGAGCTCATCGCCCTGCTCAGCGCGGTGTCCGGGCTGCCCGTGCGCCAGGACTGCGCGATCACCGGCGCGGTGGACCAGCTCGGCGGCCTGCGCCCCATCGGCGGCGTCAACGAGAAGATCGAGGGCTTCCATCGCCTCGTGCTGGACCGCGGGGCGGACGCCTGCCCGGGGGTCGTCGTGCCCCTCCACAACGTGGGGGACCTCGCCCTGGACGAGGACGTCATCGCGGCGGTGGCCGACGGCCGCTTCGCGGTGTGGGCGGCCGCGTCCCTGGAGGAAGCTGCGGAAGTGCTCTTCGGCCGCCCGTTCGCTGATGTCTGCGCCGCCGTGGAGGCCGCGCTCGACGCGCTCGCCGTCGTCGCCTTCCGCCGTCCCCCCGCCGCGCCGCCCGCCGCCGCAGAAGAGTAGGGCCCTTGCGCCGGGCCCCGGGCGGGGCAAGAGTGCGCGTCCCCCCGGAGCAACGAATGGTGCACAGCCCTGGATTCCTGGCCCTGGTCGACGCCGCGCGCGCGCGGGTGCGCGAGCTCTCCGTCACCGACGCCGCCGCGTCTCCGCGCGTACTGGTCGATGTCCGCGAAGACGGCGAGTGGGCGGCGGGCCACCCGGCGCGCGCGGTCCACCTCGGCCGCGGCGTGCTCGAGCGCGACATCGAGGCCCGCTTCCCCGACAAATCGGCGCCGCTCGCCCTTCTCTGCGGGGGCGGCTACCGCAGCCTGCTCGCCGCCGACACCCTGCAGGCCATGGGCTACACCGACGTCGTCTCCGTGGCCGGCGGCTGGAAGGCCTGGGTCGGCGCCGGCCTGCCGGTCTCGTCCAACTCTTGATGGGGCAGGGGAAACCAAGGTTTCCCCCGCAACGCCCCCTTCCTCTCCCGCCGCGCGGGCCTCGCCGGCGGGCGTTCGTTCGCCGTGCCAACGGGTGCGTCCCCCGATCGCCTGTTCAGGGGGGAGCGAGCGGCGGGACGCAGGCACGCCACGTCGTCCCGTCGACGAGATTTGACAAATGTGTCGCCGCCCTCCGGCCGCCACGGGGGCCCAAGCGGGCCCCGGCGGGGCGCGTGCACACGGGTTTCCGGGAGAGGTTTCGGACACAAATCGTCCGACATGCCGGCGCGCGATGCGGGGGCGGCAGGCGCGCGACCTCAGACCCGGCGAGGCGTGTGCGCCGGAAGCACGGCGGGCTGCGGGTCCGCGGGGGCAGGCCTCGTCGACTACTACCTGTGGGGTTGACTTGACCTGGCAAGACCCTGTAGGTAGTGGAGGCCGGGTCGACGTCGGACCCTCGGCCCATTAGGGCCAGGGGTCCCCGGGCGTCCGGCGCGGCTCCCCGCCGCCACTCTGCCCCCACGCCCCGCGGCGCGCCGCTCCCGGCCGCGCCCCCCTTCCCGCCCTCCCCGCCAGGTCCCCCATGTCCTTCGAAAACGAGCACCAGGCTTCGTCCGAAGACGCGCGTGTGCGCGCCCTCACCGAGTCCGAGCGGGTCGGCCCCCGGCTCCGCGTGCGCGGCGCCGACGGCACCGCCGAGGACTTGTCCCAAGCCGCGCTGCGCGTGCGGGTGGCGCACTTCGCGGCGGGCCTGCCGGATGTGTCCGTGGACTTGGTGACCGAGCGGGTCTATTCCGGCCTCTACGACGGCATCTCCGCCGCCGAGCTCGACAAGCTGCTCATCCAGGTGCCGGCGGCCCTCATCGCCGAAGACCCGGCCTACGCCCGCCTCGCGGCGCGCTTCCTCGACAAGGTCGTGCTCGACGAGGTGCAGTCCCAGGGCATCCGCTGCTTCAGCGACTGCGTGCGCGTGGGTCACGAGGTCGGCATCCTCTCGGACGACACGGCGGCCTTCGTCGCGGCCAACGCCGGGGTGCTCGACGCCGCCATCGACATCTCGCGGGCGGACCTCTTCCAGTACTTCGGCCTGCGCACCGTCTACGACCGCTACCTCCTGCGGCACCCCACCTCGCGCAAGGTGTTCGAGACGGGCCAGTACTTCTTCTTGCGGGTGGCCTGCGGCCTCGCCCACACGGCCGACGAGGCGATCGAGCTGTACCGCCTGCTCTCCTCGCACGAGTACCTGGTGAGCTCGCCCACGCTGTTCAACGCGGGCACGCGCCACAGCCAGATGTCCTCCTGCTACCTGCTCGACAGCCCGCCCGACGAGCTCGAGGGCATCTACGGGCGCTACACGGACATCGCCCGGCTGTCCAAGTTCGCCGGCGGCATCGGGGTCGCCTGGCACCGCGTGCGCTCGCGCGGCTCGCTCATCCGCGGCACCAACGGCGCGTCCAACGGCATCGTGCCCTGGCTCAAGACGCTCGACGCCTCGGTGGCGGCGGTCAACCAGGGTGGCCGGCGCAAGGGCGCCTGCTGCGTGTATCTGGAGACCTGGCACGCAGACATCGAGGAGTTCCTCGAGCTGCGCGACAACACGGGCGACGAGGCGCGGCGCACGCACAACCTCAACCTCGCCAACTGGGTGCCGGACCTCTTCATGAAGCGCGTCCAAGAAGACGGCGCCTGGTCCTTGTTCGACCCGAAGGCCGTCCCCGCGCTCACCGACCTCTACGGCGACGACTTCGAGCGCGCCTACGAGGCGGCCGAGGCGGCTGGCCTCGCCGAGCGCACGGTCAAGGCGCGGGATCTCTACGCCCGCATGATGCGCACCCTCGCCCAGACCGGCAACGGCTGGATGACCTTCAAGGACGCCTGCAACCTCAAGTCCAACCAGACGGGGACGCCGGGCCTGACGGTCCATTCGTCCAACCTCTGCACGGAGATCGTCGAGGTCACGAGCGGCGGCGAGACGGCCGTGTGCAACCTGGGCTCGCTCAACCTGGCGCGCTTCGTGGAGTACGGCGAGTTCAACTTCGAGAAGCTGCGGGACCGCGTGCGGACGGCCGTGAAGTTCCTCGACCGCGTGATCGACATCAACTACTACCCGACGCCCGAGGCGCGGGTGTCCAACCTGCGCTGGCGGCCGGTGGGCCTCGGCGTGATGGGCCTGCAGGACGTCTTCTTCCTCAAGCGGCTCGCCTTCGACAGCGACGAGGCGAACCGCCTCTCGGCGCGCATCCAAGAAGAGATCTACTTCGCGGCCCTCGCCGCCTCGGCGGACCTCGCCGAGCAGTTCGGCCCGCACACCTCCTTCGAAGACACCAAGGCCGCCCGCGGCGTCCTGCAGTTCGACCTGTGGGGCGTGAAGCCGGACAACGGCCTCGCGGGGCAGCTCACGCTGTTCGGCGCCGGCGCCCGCGAGTCGGACCGCTGGGAGGCGCTCAAGCAGCGCATCGTGCGCGTCGGGCTGCGCAACTCGCTGCTCATCGCCATCGCGCCCACGGCCACCATCGCCAGCATCTGCGGCTGCTACGAGTGCATCGAGCCGCAGGTGAGCAACCTGTTCAAGCGCGAGACGCTCTCCGGCGAGTTCCTGCAGGTGAACCGCTACCTCGTGGACGACCTGAAGCGCCTCGGCCTCTGGGGCGAGCGCATGCGCGAGCGCATCAAGGCAGGCGAAGGCAGCATCCAGTACATCACCGAGCTGCCCGAAGACCTGCGCCGCCTGTACCGCACGGCGTGGGAGCTGCCGCAAAAGGCGCTCATCGACATGCAGGCGGCGCGCGCCCCCTGGATCGACCAATCCGCCAGCCTCAACCTCTTCTTGGCCGAGCCCACCATCGGGAAGCTGTCCTCGATGTACAGCTACGCCTGGAAGCGCGGCCTCAAGACGACGTACTACCTGCGTTCTCGCCCGGCCACCAAGATCGCCCGCGCGACGGCCGGCGGGTCCAGCGAGGGGGCGGCGGCGCCGTCCAAGGCGGCGGTGACGGACGCCGCGGCCGTGGCCTGCTCGCTGGAGAATCCGCAGTACTGCGAGGCGTGCCAGTAGGGCGGGCCGGGCGCCACGCGCGCCACGCGCCCCCATGAACGACGATATCGGACCGATCGAGGCGCTTTTTTGGAGCCCCCGTGCTGCTTGACCCCGGAATGAGCCTGACCTTGCGCCCGATGCGCTACCCCGCGTTCTACGACATGTACCGGGACGCCATCAAGAACACCTGGACGGTCGAGGAGGTGGACTTCTCGGGCGACACGGCTGATCTCCAGCGCAAGCTCACCCCGGCGGAGCGCCATCTCATCCACCGGCTCGTCGCGTTTTTTGCGACGGGCGACAGCATCGTCTCCAACAACCTCGTGCTCAACCTCTACAAGCACATCAACGCCCCCGAGGCGCGGATGTACCTGTCGCGGCAGCTCTTCGAGGAGGCGCTGCATGTCCAGTT
This sequence comes from Alphaproteobacteria bacterium, assembly GCA_040373935.1. Taxonomy (GTDB): domain Bacteria; phylum Myxococcota_A; class UBA796; order UBA796; family UBA2385; genus JBEIVK01. The sequence continues at coordinate 5,108 of JBEIVK010000044.1, read as the reverse complement.
CTACCTCACGTTGCTGGACACCTACATCCCGGATTTGGCCGAGCGCGAGCGCGCCTTCGACGCCATCCACACCATCCCCAGCATCAAGCAGAAGGCCGCGTTCTGCTTCAAGTGGATCGACAGCGTCTACTCGCTCGAGCACACGGACTCGCCGGAGCAGAAGCGGCAGTTCCTGCTCAACCTGATCTGCTTCTCGGCGTGCATCGAGGGGCTTTTCTTCTTCGCGGCCTTCGCCTACGTGTACTTCTTGAGGAGCAAGGGCCTGCTCAACGGGCTCGCCACGGGCACGAACTGGGTCTTCCGCGACGAGTCGATGCACATGGCCTTTGCCATGAAGGTCGTGGACGAGGTGCGGCGCGAGCAGCCCGAGCTGTTCGACGAGCGCCTGCGGGCGCAGGTCGTCGAGATGGTGAAGGAGGCGGTCGACTGCGAGACCGTCTTCGCCGAAGATCTCCTGGGCGGCGGCGTGGCCGGGCTGTCCGTCAAGGACATGCGCGCCTATTTGGAGCACGTGGGGGATCAGCGTCTGGCGATGCTCGGCATCCCGCCGGTCTGGGGCAGCAAGAACCCCTTCGGCTTCATGGACTTGCAAGACGTGCAGGAGCTGGCCAACTTCTTCGAGCGCCGGGTCAGCGCCTACCAGACGGGCGTGACGGGCGAGGTCGCCTTCGACGAAGAGTTCTGATCCGCCGCGGCGCCCGCGGGCCGCGCGGCGGCCCCGCCGGCGCTACACTGGCAGGGCGTGGGGTGCAGCGTGCGGCGCGTCTGGATGTGGGGCATCGGGTGCGGCGTGGCCTGCACGGAGCCGAAGGTGGAGGCGCCGGGCCTCCTCGTGTTGTCGGCCGAAGAGCTTCTGTTCACCGATGTCCCGCTCGGGGCGGCGGGGCGCCAGTCCTTGCGGGCCGGCAACGACGGCGCGGGCCCGCTGGAGCTCCGCAGCGTCTCGGTGAGCGAGGGCAGCAGCCGCCTCTGGACCGTCGAAGACGACGGCGCCGGGGTGCTGGCGCCGGGCGATGTGGTGGAGATCACCATCCGCTACACGCCCGCGGACTTCGCGGAGGCCCTGGGGGCCATCCAGCTCCGCACCGACGCGCCAGATCAGGAGAGCGTGGAGGTCCGGCTGCGGGGCACCACGGCGCTGTCCAACGACGACATGGACGCTGACGGCTTCTCCCCCGCCGAAGGCGACTGCGACGACGGGGACCGCCTGCGCTATCCGGGCGCCGAGGAGGTCTGCGACGGCCGCGACAACGACTGCGACGGCGTCGTGCCGCTCGACGAGGCGAACGCCGACGGCGACCCCTTCCGCATCTGCGAAGGGGACTGCGACGACGACAACGGCCGCGCCTACCCGGGCTACATCGAGTTCTGCGACGGCGCGGACGCCGACAACGACTGCGACGCCGCGACCCAAGACAACGGCGACATGGACATCGACGGCGTGACGATGTGCGGCGGGGACTGCGACGACGCGGACCCACTCCGCGTGCCGGATCCCACGGGCGCCAACGAGGTCTGCGACGGCGTCGACAACGACTGCAACGGCGCCATCGACGACGTGGACCGCGACGGCGACGGCCGCGGCCTCTGCGACCGCGGCGGCGACTGCGACGACCGGGACCCCTCGGCCTACGGGGTCTTCGTGGCCACCTGGGGCGACATCGACACGGCGGACGGCTCGCCGCTGGATCCCTACCCCACGCTCTTCGACGCCCTGAACGGCCTCGACGAGGTCTGCCGCACGATCTACGTGGACGTCGGCGAGTACGAGCTGGTGCGCTCCTGGGACGACGGCTTCTTGCGCATCGTCGGCCTGGGCGAGTCGGCCGACCAAGTCTCCCTGCGCCCGCCCGTCGGCACCGACTACCGCGTGCTGGCCGTGCAGCAGGGCTCCGTGCTGGAGCTGGAGAACCTCTTCTTCCTGGGGGCCGACGCCGGCGTGGACGGCGGGGTGGTCTCGGTCGAGAGCGGCGAGCTGCGCGCGACGGGCGTCGTCTTCTACGAGAACCACTCCTGGGGCCAGGGCGGCGCCGTGCACCTGCGCTCCGCCGCCGCCGCCGCCACCTTCACGGACTGCGCCTTCACCGGCAACAGCGCCGAGGGCGACGGTGGGGCCGTGCGCGCGGTGGACGGCGCGCAGGTCGCCTTCCTCGGCGGCAGCCTCTCCAGCAACGTCGGGCGGAACGGCGGGGGCCTCGCGCTGGGCACCGGGGCCGCCGCCACCCTCGACGCCGTGGACTTCGACCGCAACGCCGCCGACGACGCGGGGGGCGCCATCCTGGCCGAGGACGCCGCGCTCACGGCGGTCGGCGGGCGCTGGGAGCGCAACGCCGCGGGCGGGTCTGGCGGCGGCCTGCGGGCGCGGGGCAGCGCCGTGGACCTCCGCAACCTCGTGCTGGCCGACAACGTGGCCGGTGGTCGCGGCGGCGGCGTGGCCCTCGGCGGCGCGGGCAGCAGCGGCCTGCTCGCCAACCTGACGCTGGCGGGCAACGTCGCGGCCCTGGAGGGCGGCGGCGTGAGCCTCGCCGGCCCGGTGGCGGCGGGCGGCCTGGTGGTGGTGGGCGGGGATGGCGCGGGCCTCGTGCACACCGAGGCGGGCAGCGGGGCTGAGGTGGGCTGGACAACGGCCTTCGGCGCGCGGGCGGGCGCGGTCTGGCTCCTGGGCGACGGCACCGACGCCGGGGACAACACCACCGAAGACCCTCTGCTGGTGAGGTTTACCGACGACGGCACGCCCACGGGTGACGACCTTCGCCCCGCCGCGGGCAGCCCGTTGATCGACAGCGGCCCGCCGGCCGACAGCCTCGGACGCCGCGTCTGGGCCGACGGGGACGGCAGCGCCAACGACCGCGGCCACACCGGCGGCCCGGATGCGGCCCCCTGAAGCCTCCAGTTGGCAAGGGCCGCGGAGTGGGGCACACTGGTAGGGATGTGGTCGTAGGCCACCGGGAGGCAAGGATGCGAGCGTTTTCGTGGGCGGTGGTGCTGGTGGCGGGGGCGTTGGCCTGCAGCAACAAGAGCGGGGACGACACGGCGGGCGTGGGCGCCGACGAAGCCGACGCAGACACCGACGCAGACACCGACGCAGACTCCGACGCAGACTCCGACGCGGACACCGACGCAGACTCCGACGCAGACACCGACGCAGACTCCGACGCAGACACCGACGCAGACACCGACGCGGACCCGCAGCTCTCCCACGCGGCCGACATCCAGCCCATCTGGCAATCGCGGTGCTCGGGCTGCCACATCAGCGGGAGCAGCGGCAACCTCAGCCTGACCGACGGCTCCACGATGGTGAACCGCCGCTCCACCCAGGCCACCTCCCTGGATCTCGTGGAGCCGGGAGACCCGGGTGCGAGCTACGTCTACCTGAAGATCACCAACAACCACACCGCCGCCGGCGGCACCGGCACCGCGATGCCGCCCAGCGGCGGCGTCGAGGTCTCCGAGATCCAGCTCGTGGAAGAATGGATTCGTCAAGGCGCCGCTCCCTGATCCGCCCCGTCGCGGCCTCCGCCGCCTTGGGGCTCGCCCACGGGGCCTGCTCGGCGCCGGCGGCGGGCCGTCGCGTCGCCGTGCCCGCCGCAGACAGCGGGGCGGTCGACTCCGGCGAGAAGCCCGGGGGCCCCTGGTCTTGGGGCCCGGTCGTGCCTTGCCCCGCTCCCGCGCCCGGCCCGTCGTGGCGGGCCGAGGGCGCCGCCCGCGGCCTGCCGATTTCCCCCGCGCCCGTCGACGGCCCGCACGGGGACGGCGGCGGCGTCGCCGCCCTGGACCTCGATCACGACGGCCACCTGGACCTCGCCTTCACCTGGCTGGAGCAGGCGCCGGTCCTCCTCCGCAACGACGGGTCCGGCGCCTTCGCGCCGTGGGCGCTGGCCGGGCTGCTGCCCGCCCGCTCGCCGTTCGTGGCAGACCTCGACGCCGACGGCTGGTCGGACCTCGGCCTCGCACCGGCCGGCGCCTGGGCGCCGGTGGTCTACGCCCGCCCCGGCGGCCCCGCCCTGGGCCCGCCGCTGCAGCCGCTCGCGGCCGATGGCGTCTTCCACCGCGAGCTGGAGCCCGTGCACGGCCCCGGCGGCGCGTTCTGGCTGTTCGGCCCCCGCGACGGCCGCCCGGACGCCGGCGCGGCGCTGCAGGGCATCCGGTACGCCTGGCAAGGCGACGCCCTGGTGCCCCTCGGCGTCGAGCCCGCCGATCCGGGCGCCCGCAAGGCCTTCGACGCCACAACCCTGGACGCCGACATGGACGGCGATCTCGACGTCTACGTCGTCAACGACATGGGCGCCGTGCTCGGCGGCGACGTGCTGCTGCGCGTGGCGGGCACCGAGACGACGCCGGTCTCGATCGGCCTTCCGACGCACTCGGGCATGGGCGGCGACGCCGGCGATCTCGACGGCGACGGCGACGAGGACCTCCTGCTCGCGTCCACCGGCGGCTCGCTGGTGCTGATCTCGGTGGGCGACGGCCGCTTCGCGGACGCCTCCGCCGCCTGGCAGCTCGCGCGCTTCCCGCTGCCCTACAACATGGGCTGGGGAGACGCCCTGGCAGACCTCGACAACGACGGCGACCTCGACGCCCTCGTGATGCGCGGCGACAACCGGGACGAAAACCACGACGGCATCGCCCACGACGACACGGTGCAGGCCCTTCGCAACGACGGCCGCAGCCTCACCGACGCCGGAGACTCCTGGGCTTTTGGCGGGCCGGGCTCGTACCGGTCGGCGCTCGCCCTCGACTGGAACGGCGACGGCGTGGTGGACCCGCTCATCACCCCGGTGCGTGGGCAGGCCGAGCTGTGGGCCTCCACGGGCTGCACCGCGGCAGGCTGGCTGCGGGTGGAGGCGCCGGTGGGCGCCGTGGTGGCGGTGACCGCGGGCGGGCAGCGGCTCGTGCGGCGGGTCCGCGCGTCGACCGGCCTCGGCGCGGCGCTCGCGCCGGTCGTGCACATCGGGCTCGGCCCCACGGACACCGTGGACGCCGTGGAGGTGACGCCCCTCGGCGAGGAGCCCGTTCGCTTGGACGGCCCCTTTCCCGGCCGGCGGGCGCTGCGCTTCGCGCCGTGAGGCCCGGCGCAGGCCGCGGCAGGGGCCGGAGGGGGCGCCCGC
>JBEIVK010000872.1:0-1841 GCA_040373935.1 Alphaproteobacteria bacterium | reverse complement strand
GGTGGGACGCGGGCACGCGGGCACGCAGGGCGTCCGCCGCCTGTGCCGCCGCGATCTGGGCGTCTGCCGACTGCCCGGGCCGGGCGACCCGGGCGCGCAGCGTGTCCAGGAGCGCGCCGGGGACCTCGATCCCGCGCAGCTCCGCGACATCGTGCCCGGTGAGGGTGCGCTCGGAGACGAGGTCGAGCCACGCCCCCACGGCCTCCCCCATGGGGCCCGGCTGCGCACGGAGATCGGTGAGCACCGCGAGCGGCGCCCCCCCACCGCCGAGCGCCGCGGGCGCGAGGCCGGAGCCGCGCACCGCGTCTGCGGCGGCGTCGAGCGCGACGACGGCGTCCACGGAGTCTGGCGATGCGCCGGTGAGCGCGCGCAGCGCGTCCTCCACGGAGTCGCCCGTCCAGGCGGTCACGTGGGCGAGGAAGTCCCCCACCGGCAGCATGCACGCGCCGCTCCGGTGAAAGTGCTCGCGGAGGTCGGCGGCGGCCGTGCGGGCGAGGGTGTCCAGCTCGTCCTGGAGCGCGGCGTCGGTGAGGGCGGAGAGATCGCGGCGCTGCGCCGCTGCCAGAACGGCGCGCAGATTGGCGGAGTAGGGGCCGCGGAAGTCGGCCACGTCGGCGCGCCAGGGGCGCTCGACGAGCACGGCCTCGGCGCGCCGCAGGCGTGCGCGCACCGCTGGATGGAACCAACACGCGAGGCGGATCAGCCAGCGCGGGGGCGTGCCTTTGGCGTCGGGCGGCGCGCCGATCGGCCGCGGGCAGGTGTAGATGAAGCCATCGACGAAGCGGGCCTCGACGGTGTCCACGAGCAGCCCATAGCGCTCGGCCGACGCGCGCAGGCCCTCCGTGTAGAGGGCGTCGAAGCCCATCCCGATGAAGAACCGCGAGTGCGGGCGCTCACAGTGCGCGGCGTCGAGGGACCAGCTGCCAGGCCCGGGGCTCACGGGCGGGCTCACGGGCGCACCGACGGGGCGAGGGCGCCCTCGTGTGCGGCGGCCGCGCAGAGGCGCTCCACGGCCCAGGACACGGCCCGGCCGGACAGCTCGGGGGACAGGCCGAAGCGGTCGTGCAGGACGAGGAAGGATTCGGTGCCGGTGAGCACGCGCAGCAGCGCGGCGAGGGCCTGGGCGTCCGCTGCCGGGAGGTGTGCCGCGGCATCGGCGACCTGGCGCTCCATGTCGCGGTCGCGGGAGCGGCGCCCCGCCGCCCGCACCTCGGCCATGCCCGCGCGGCGCGCAGCGGCCCGGAGCACGTCCACGTTTTGCCCGAAGCGCCCGTGGAGGGAGACCACCGCCGCCGGCAGATCGGCGAGGCGCTCCACGCTCGGATCTGCGCCGATCGAGCGCACGAGCGCCTCGTCCACGGCGGCCAGGAGGTCTTCGCGTGCCGGGAAGTTCCGGTACACCGTGGGGACGGACAGGCCTGCGCGCTCGGCCACGAGCGGGACCGTCAGGTCCTCGGCGCGCTCGGCGAGCAGCGCCACCGCGGCATCGACGATGCGCGCGCGGTTTTCTGCGGCCTGCGCGGCCCGACGACGGTTGTCGTAGGGGCGCTCTGCGGCGCTGGGAGGGGTTGCTGAAATGGGATCGTTCATCATGATATGAACCATATCATGAATGTGGGGAGCGCCCCGCGATCGCGGTCAGCGGAGGCGCGCCGGCCCGCTCTCGGTGTGCCGCTCGTCTGGCCGCCGGAGCGCCGTTGACGCACCCGGGTTGCCTGCATACAAACCGTGTTCGAAAGGTGTGCGCCTCATGTTCACCCACCAGCGCAAGGACCAAGCCTCCGCCCAAGCCCCGGCCGCCGAGCCGCGTCAGGCCGCCCGGGGCTTCGGCAGCAACAGCG
>JBEIVK010000962.1:0-1615 GCA_040373935.1 Alphaproteobacteria bacterium | reverse complement strand
GGGTTGAGGCGAATACGAGGCCGCCAAAACAGCACCGGGTCATTTACGAAACAGCGGCGCAGCCGCGACCTCTCGCCGCGCAGCGGCGCCTCATCCCTCACACTGTGAAGCGGCGCAGCCGCGACCTCTCGCCGCGCAGCGGCGTCCTCAACCCTCAACCTCAACCCACGCGGCAAAGCCGCGTCTCGTCCCACGCGGCAAAGCCGCGTCTCGTCCCACGCGGCGAAGCCGCGTCCCGTCTTCACTCCACCACCAGCGTCCATGCGGCGCGGCGTGCCGCGGCGTCGAGTCCGGTGACGGTGTAGGAACCCGCAGCCAGGGCGGCGGTGTCGAAGGTGACTGAGCCGTCAGCGCCCGTCCGCAGCTCTGCGACGAGCCCGCCGTGGAGGGCGTGGATGCGGAGGGTGGAGACCGGGTGCCAGCCGCTGAGCAGGACGGCACCGCGGGTCGGGTTAGGGAAGCCGGACGGCGCGGAGACTGCCGCCGGTTCGCCGTCGGTCACCCCGTTGCCGGAGGCCAAATCGTAGAGGATGATGTCGTCCACCCCGGCTTCGATGAGGGAGCCGCCGTCGAGGTATTCGCCGACCGTGGTCGAGTCGGAGGCGATGAATTGGATGCGGAACTGGGCCGTGGGCTCGAGCACGTCGGCGACGCGGAAGGCCATCCGGCGCCAGGAGATGTCCTGTTGCAGGGTATTTTCGAGGTAGGTCCACGTGGCGCCTCCGTTGTTCGAGATTTGGACCTGCCACCAGTCCGAGGCCGGGTTCGCGCCGGAGGCCGGAGCGTTTGCGAACCAACGCCAGTAAGCGAGCACCGGGTCGTCGTAGGAAGTCAAGTCGATGACGGGCGAGCGCAGTGTCGTGTGGCCGGCGTCGACGTCGTTCGCGCCGATGCCTGCGTCCGCGCCCGGGCTTTGGCCGGTGACGAAGCAGAATCCGGCGATGCCGTCCGTGTGGTCCATCGAAGGAGCAACGATGGTCGAAGCATCGCCCGGTTCTGCATAGGAACCGACGGGAATCGCCTCTTCCCATAGGCCGGTGGTGGCCAAATCCCCCGATACCCCCTCCTGCCACGTTCCGAAGTCCGAGAACTCGTCCCCGTCGTGCGCTTCGACCTGCTCTACCCCCACGAGCGTGAAGTGCGGCAGGTTCGGATACTCCTGGTTGTGAGCGGATTCTGGCGAGATGGCGCTGAGGTAACCGAAGTCGTCGCGGATGCCGAGGTAGTACGCCACCACGGTCGCCGGCTCTTGGGCCGGAATCTCTGCCGCGTAGGTGTCGCCGCCGACGCTGGCCATCGGCACCTCGGTCCACGGACCGTTGTGGCTCGTGCGGTACCACATGTAGACCCCGTCGAGGTAGAGCGACGCGGGGAAGACGATGTCCACGTCGCCTTCGATCTCGAGGCCGGCGTCGGCCGAGGCGAATTCGATGGGCGCGTGGTCCAGCTCGGCGTAGCTGAAGAGCGTAATGCCGTGGATGGCAAAGCCTTCGACAATGGCTTGGCCGTTCGGGGTGCCGTTCGTGAGGTCCGCGTCGTCGTCGTCGGCCTGCAGCACGTCGAGCAGGACGTCGCTAAACGCTTGGCCCTCATCGCCGTTTGTCGCCGTCGCCTG
>JBEIVK010000228.1:0-6165 GCA_040373935.1 Alphaproteobacteria bacterium | reverse complement strand
CCGGCCGATCCGCGGCCGGCCCCGCCGCCTCGCCGCTGCACCCACCCAGCGCAGCGCCCAGGAACCCGCTGCCAACCCAGCGAACCACGGCAAACATCGCATCTCCATCAGGGGACGGGAGGGGGCCCGCCCCCTCCCGTAACGCCCTCCCCCTGCGCCGCCGGCCCGGCCCCCGCGATAGGGCCCTGGGCATGCACGCCGCCCGGGTCCGCCGCGTCCTCCGCCGACTCCTCGTGGGTGCGCTGCGCGTGGGCCTCGCCGTTGCCCTGGTGCTCTGCGCCGTGGGCCTCGCCTTTGCCCTGTGGGTCCAGGAAAACCTCCTGTCGGGCCTGCCCTCGGACCTCGGCGCCTGGCGCGCCTACCGTCCGCCCTCCTCGGTCGAGGTGCGCGGCGGAGACGGCGCGGTCATCGACCAGTTCGCCCTCGAACGTCGGGTCTGGGTGGACATCCACACCCTGCCGCTGCATGTCCCGGGCGCCTTCGTGGCCGCCGAGGACCGCCGCTTCTACCGCCACCGCGGCGTGGACGCGCTCGGCATCGCCCGCGCCGCGTGGGCCAATCTCCAACACGACGGCGTGTCCCAGGGCGGCAGCACCATCACGCAGCAGCTCGTGAAAAACCTGCTCGTCGGCAATGAGCGCAGCGTGGAGCGCAAGCTGCGCGAGGCCGTGCTCGCCGTGCGCTTGGAGCGGGAGCTTGAAAAAGACGAGCTGCTCGAGCTCTACATCAACCACGTCTACCTCGGCGCCGGCAACTACGGCGTCGAGGCGGCGGCCCGCGACTTCTTCGGTGTGCCGGCGGCCCAGCTCGACGAGGGCCAGGCGGCGCTCATCGCGGGGCTCATCCCGTCGCCGTCCCGGTACAACCCCCGCCGCCACCCGGAGGTCGCCGCCGAGCGCCGCGCCCTCGTGCTGCGCGCGATGGTGGAGGAGGGCCTCGTGGACCCGGCCGCGGCCGCCGCCTTCGCCGATGACGCGGTGCTCGCCCCGCCCGCCCCGGCCGACACCGCGACGGACCACAGCTTCATCACCGAGGTCCGCCGCGAGCTGCGCCGGGTCCTGCCCGCGGGCGTGGCCTTCGCCGAGGGGCTCGTCGTGCGGACCGCCTTCGACCGCGGCGTGCAGGCGGCCGCCGAGGCGGGGGTGCGGGACGCGTTGCGGGCCCTGGACGCCCGCCAGGGGCGCCGCGGCGCGCTGCGAACCCTCCCGGACGACGCCTGGGACGACTTCCTGCGTCGGGCGCCGGGCCTGCCCCGCGACGGCGAGACCCATGCGGTCGGGCGCCCCGCGCCCGGGGCCTGCTTCGAGGCCCTCGTCAACGCCGAGCGGGATCTCGACAGCCTGCTGGCCGGCCCGTGGTCCTTCGCGCTCGACGCGGCGGATCGCGCGGCCCCGGTGCGCCCGGTCCCCCCGGCGCCGCGCGCGCTGCCCCTCGCCGAGGCCGTGGTGCCCGGCGATGTCCTGCGGGTCTGCATGCCGCCGGGCGGCGGCGAGACCGTGGCCCTGGACCCGCGCCCCTGGGCCGAAGGCGCCGCCGTGGTGGTGGAGATCGGCACAGGGCGCGTCATCGCCGTCGTCGGTGGCCAGCAGGTGCCGTTGGAGGGCTTCGTGCGGGCCACCCAGGCGCGGCGCCAGCCCGGCAGCAGCTTCAAGCCGTATGTCTACGCGGCGGCCCTCGTGGACGGGCGCACCCCGGTCGACACGGTCCTCGACGCTCCGCTCTCGCTGCCGGGCGGCAACGGCACGATCTGGAGCCCGAAGAACTACGACGACGGATACGCCGGGCCGCTGCCCCTCCGCACGGCCCTCGCGCGCAGCCTCAACACCGTCGCGGTGCGGCTCGGCCTCGATGTCGGTCCGGCGCGCATCGCCGCCCTCGCCCGCGCGATGGGCGTGTCGACGCCGCTCCGCGCCGATCTCACCCTCTCCCTCGGCAGCTCCGAGGTCACGCCGCTGGATCAGGCCCTCGGCTACGCCACGCTGGCGCGCGGAGGGGTGCCCACCGCCGCCGTCTGGATCACCGCGCTGGACGGCGCCGACGGGCAGCGTCTCGGCGCCGCCGGCGGGCCTGTGTTCGTCGGCGGCGTGTCGGTGGGGGCGCTCCCTGGCGGGCCGCTGCCCCGCGCGCTGCCCTCCGGCGAGGCCTACGCCGCGCTCGACATGCTGCGCGAGGTGGTGCGCTCGGGCACGGCGCGGCGGGCGCACGCGCCGGCCCTCGACCGCTGGGGCAAGACCGGCACCACCAACGACACCCTCGACGCGTGGTTCGTCGGCGGCACCGCCACCCATGTCATCGCGGTCTGGGTGGGCACCGACGGCACGCAGAGCCTCGGCGCGGGCGAGACGGGCGGGCGCACCGCGCTGCCGGCCTGGGTCCGCATCGCCGCCGCGACGGGCGAGGTGCCTGGGGCGCGCCTTCCGCCGCCCGACGGCGCCGTCCTGCTCCCCTGGAACGGCCAGTGGATCGGCGTATCCCGCCGCAATCCGCCCGCCGCGTTGCTGCCGGTGCGCGCCGTCGCGCCGGGCGCGCCGTTGCCCGCCTGGCCCGCCGGCTGACCCTGGGGAGCGGCCGCTTCTGACTGCGGAATGTCCCGCCCTTGCGCCGGGCCGCCCGCGGGTTTATCGGGGTCCCCTTCCTCGGGGTCGGGGGCGCAGATGCTCGGCGGGTTCATCGGTTTGGTGGCGGCCTCCTGGGCCGCTGAAGACGGCACCTGGGTCGGCGGGGCCGGCGATGTTCGCGTGGGCGTGGCCGACGGCGCGCTCAGCGCCGGGTCGCAGGTCGAGGCCGACCTTCGGGTGGCGCGCGGGCCCATCTACGCCCGCCTGGATGTGGACGTCCTGGTCAACACCTCGCCCGATGGCCTCGTGCGCTCCTGGACGCCCCCCGAGTGGGCGATGGTGCAGGTCGAGCCCGCCGCGTCCTACCGGATCCGCGGGGGCATCCTCAACCCGCAGCTCGGCTACGAGGACTGGGACTTCTGGGTAAACCCCCTCCCCACGTACTCCACCATGTTCGTCTGGGGCACGCCGGGCCGCATCCTCGGCGGTGAGGCCGAGGTCTCGCTGGGCGAGTCCACGCGGATCTTCGCGTGGGGCGGCAGCGACTTGGACTGGCGCGGCGGCTGGAACAGCCTCGACTTCTCCCAGGGTGCGTGGTCTGCCCCGGCCTTCGGCGTCGGCATCACCAGCGAGCAGGACTTCTTCTCCACCTGGTCCGGCGCCTTCGCCCTCCCGCAAGACCGCTTCTACGCCGCCGTCTACTCCTTCGAGCTGTACCCGGCCGAGGCGCTGTCCATCATCCTCGATGGCTCGGCCGGCGTCTCCGCTGGCGCTCCCTACGCGGGCGGTCAGGTCATCCTCGACATCTTCCCCGAGGCCACCTTCACCCCGGTCGTGCGCGCCGAGGCCTTGCTCGACCGCAACGACGCCGCCCTGGGCGGGTGGGCCGCCGGCGTGCCCGATGGCACCGCGAGCGTCGGCCTGCGCGTCGCGCCGCTCGACTTCCTCACCGTCCTCGCCGAGGCGAAGGCCACGTTCACCGGCGAAGGCACCGTCCCCGGCGCCTTCCTCGGCGTCGAGGTCTTCCGGCCCGAGCCGTCCGCCTACTCGGTCGTGGTCGACGACTGAGCCACCCGTGTCGTTCTCTTGGAGGGTCCCGACGTTGATCCACGCCCATCCCCGGCCCCGCTGGGGCGCCGTCGCGCGCGCGCTCGTCGCTTGCCTTGGCGCTGCCGTCCTGTTCCTGCTCGCGGGGGCCCGCCCGGCCCGCGCCGATGACCTCGCGGACATCCAGGCCCAGAAAAAGCTCTTCTGGGGCGCGGATCAAGAAGGCGGGGGCCCGTTCACGTACCCGGATCCGGCGGATCCGGAGCGCATCATCGGGTTCGAGGTCGAGATGGCCGAGGCCATCGCGCGCTACCTCGCCGCCGAGCCGGTCTTCACGCAGGGCCCGTGGGACAACCTCCTCGCGATGGCCCAGGCCGACAAGGTCCAGATCGTCCTGAACGGCTACGAGTGGACGCCGGAGCGGGCAGACCAGTTCGAAGCCTCGATCCCGTATTTTGTCTATGCGCTCCAGCTGATGACGCGCAAAGACGACGCCCGCATCACCTCCTGGGAGTCCTTCCAGGTGGCGCCGCCGGACGGCGGGAAGTGGCAGGTCGGCGTGCTCGGTGGCTCGGCGGCCGAAGACTACATGAAGGAGCTCTGCGCCACGGCGCCCTGCGAGGTCGCCGTCTACGACGGCAACACCGACGCCATGCGCGACGTCGAGACCGAGCGCCTGGACGCCACGCTCCAGGACACGCCCATCGTCGCCTTCTACGGCAAGGAGTTCCCGCGGCTCCACAACGTCGACAAGCCGGTCGCGCCCGGTTTCTACGCCATCTACGCCAAGAAGGGCGAGACCGAGCTCATCCGCAAAATGAACGAGGCGCTCGTCGTCCTCATCCGCTCGGGCGAGCTGGAGCGCATCTACCGCAAGTACGGCATCTGGGACGAGCTCAACGAGCAGCTCGACAAGTTCGCCGAGGACGCCCGCTACTTCGGCTATCTGCAGGCCAGCATCACGCGCGTCGAGGCCGAGGCCGAGGCTCCCACCGCCGCCACCGTCGCCGAGACGACGACGAAGCGCAGCCTCGGAGACCTCGTCTCCACCTACCTGCCGATGCTCGCGCAGGCCTCGCTGATGACCATCCTCCTCGCGGTCGTCAGCTTTCCCATCGCCATCGCCATCGGCATCCTCGTCGCCGTCGGCCGCCTCTACGGTCCCGGCTGGCTGCGCGTCCCGCTCACGGCCTATGTGGAGTTTCTCCGCGGCACGCCGCTGATGCTCCAGCTCTACTTCATCTTCTTCGTGCTCCCCGAGGTCGGCGTCAACATCCCGGCCGTCGCCACCGCCATCTTCGGCCTCGCCATCAACTACTCGGCCTACGAGTCGGAGATCTACCGGTCCGGCCTCCAAGCCATCCCCCACGGCCAGATGGAGGCCGCGCTCAGCCTCGGCATGTCCCGGGCCCAGGCCATCCGCCAGGTCGTGCTTCCGCAGGCCTTCCGCATCGTCATCCCGCCCGTCGTCAACGACTTCATCGCGCTGTTCAAGGACACCTCGGTCTGCTCGGTCATCACCATCATCGAGCTCACCAAGCAGTTCTCCATCCTCTCCAAGAGCACCCTCGCCGTGCTCGAGATGATGGGCATGACGGCCCTGCTCTACCTCGCCATGAGCTACCCCCTGAGCATCGTCTCCCGCCGCATCGAGCGCCACCTCGGCACCACGGGGCCCATCGCATGATCACCGTCGACAACCTCCACAAGGCGCACGGCCCCAACGAAATCCTCAAGGGAATCAGCCTCACCGTCCGCTCGGGCGAGGTGGCCGCCATCATCGGCCCGTCCGGCGGCGGCAAGTCCACCTTCCTCCGCTGCATCAACGGCCTCGAGCCGTTCCAGCAGGGGCGCATCACCGTCGGCGCCGACACCCTCGGCCCTGGCGTCCAGTCCCCTGCGCTCCTCCAAACGGTGCGGCGAAAGGTCGGCTTCGTCTTCCAGCAGTTTAACCTCTTCCCGCACCTCTCCGTGCTGGACAACCTCCTGCTCGCGCCCACCGTCGCCCTCGGCCAGCCCCGCGACGCCGTGGAGCCGCGCGCGCTGGCCCTGCTGGACCGCGTGGGCCTCGCCCACAAAAAAGACGCGCGCCCCAAGGACCTCTCCGGTGGCCAGCAGCAGCGCGTCGCCATCGCGCGCACGCTCGTCATGGAGCCGGAGGCCGTGCTCTTCGACGAGCCCACCTCCGCGCTCGATCCCGTCATGGCCACCGAGGTCATGAAGGTCATCGGCGATCTCGCCGCCCAGCACCTCACGATGGTCGTCGTCACCCACTCGATGCACTTCGCCCGCACCGTCGCCAACACCGTGCACGTCTTCGCCGGTGGCCACGACGTCGAGTTTGGCCCGCCCGCCGAGGTCATGGGGTCCCCGAAGCACGAGATCACCCGCTCCTTCCTCGCCAAGGCCGGCGAGGCCTGAGCCGGCCGCCGCATCCTGGGCCTTCGGATGTTGGGGCGGGGGGAACGACGTTTCCCCCCCCACCCCCCCGACCCCCCCGGGGCGCCCCCCCCGGGCCCGCCCCCCCGCCCCCGCGCGCCCCGGCCCCCCCCCCGCGCGG
>JBEIVK010000047.1:0-13059 GCA_040373935.1 Alphaproteobacteria bacterium | reverse complement strand
GTCACTGGCGGCGCCGGATTGTCGGGTCCCATCTCGTCGAGCGCCTGCTGGCGGACGGCCACGAGGTCTGGGCCCTCGACAGTCTCCTCACGGGCCGCCGCGAAAACCTCACCCACGCCGACGGCGCGCCCGGCTTCCACTTCGTCCTGGCCGACATCACGCAGGGCGTGCCGGCCGCGCTGCCGCCCTTCGCGCGCATCTACCACCTCGCCTCGCCCGCGAGCCCCATCGACTACGTACTTCTGCCCTTTGAGACGCTCTACGCGGGCTCGGACGGCACCCGCGCGTGCCTGGAGCGGGCGGCAGCCGACGGCGCGCGGTTCCTGCTGGCCTCGACCTCGGAGGTCTACGGGGACCCCGCGGTTCACCCGCAGGTCGAGTCGTATTGGGGGAACGTGAACCCCATCGGCCCGCGCAGCGTGTACGACGAGGCCAAGCGCTACGCGGAGGCGCTGACGATGGCCTTCCATCGGTCGCGCGGCGTGGACACCCGCATCGTCCGCATTTTCAACACCTACGGCCCGCGCATGCGCGCGGCGGACGGCCGCGTCATCCCGACGTTCCTGCGCCAGGCCCTCGCCGGCGAGCCGCTGACGCTCTTCGGCGACGGAGGGCAGACCCGCTCTTTCTGCTACGTGACGGACCTCGTGGACGGCCTGACCCGCCTGATGGAGTCGGGCCTCGTCGAGCCCTGCAACATCGGCAACCCCGTGGAGCGCACGATGGCCGAGCTCGCGCTCGCGGTCAACGCCCTCACCGGAAACGCCGCGGGGACGGTCTACAAGCCGCTTCCGGTGGACGACCCGACGCGCCGCCGCCCCGACATCACGCGGGCCCGGGAGGCGCTGGGGTGGGAGCCGCGCGTGGCCCTGGAAGACGGACTCGCCGCGACGCTGGCGTGGTTTCGGCAGGCCGGGGCCTGACCGCACGGCGGCCGGCCTCCGGCAGACGCGCCAGGGGCCGGAGGGGGCGCCCGCGCAGCGGGCGGTGCGACCAGCGGGAGCACGGAGCGGCCCGGCCGCGACCCCCCGGAGAGACCCGGTGCCCCGCCGGCACGGCGGGGCAGGCGCCCGGAGGCGAGACCCTCAGATGAGGTAGACCTGAACGGGGGTGTACGGGCCGGGATCTCGGGCGGACAACTCGCTCAGGCGCGCGCCGAGGGCGTCGTGGCTGCCCAGCACGGGCAGCCCCGCGGCCTCCACGAGCGCGGACCACGGCCCGGCAGCGCCGAGCACGCCATGGACGGAGCGCGCGAAGCGGGCGGCGTCGGCGGGAGAGTCGGGCGGCGTGAAGATGCTGACTTCGAGGTCGATGTCCGGCGGAACGGCCTCCTCCCAGGCTGCGCCGAGGCGGGCCAGGGCGTCGTCTGGGTCGCCGTCTTCGGGGCGGAACGCGAGGCAGAGCGTGACCCCGGCGACGGGAGCGAGGGCGGGCACCCACGTGCCGAGCGTTTGCCGCAGCGACTCGCCATCGGACCAGTCGACCGGCGCGAAAAAGCGCCAGCGCCCGGCTGCGGGGACGGGCCAGGGCGGAGGACCAGGGTCAACCGGCCAACCGGCGACGGGATCCACGGCGGGAACGCCCATCGGAGCGGCGATGGCCTCCAGCTCGGCGTCCTCGGGGGCGCCCGTGCGCACCCACGCGCTGAGGCCCGCGACCATGCGGGCGAGCGGAACCAGGACGAGCGCTTGGTCCAGCACCAGCATGTGGGCCCAGCCGCCGGCGGCGGGAGGCTCGATCTGTGCGCTGATGTGGCGGGTGGCTGCCTGCAGCTCGTCGACCGTGTAGTCGGCGCCGCCGGTGGCCAGGAGGACGAGGGTCTCGTCCGCGTCGCGGGGGACGTGGCGCAGCCAACCGACGACCGGACGCACCCAGCCGCCATCGTGGGCCTTGCGCGGGATGAGCAGAAACACGCGGCTGCGCGCCCCGGGGATGAGGGCCGGATTGCGCCGCAGCAGGCCGTTCACGGCATCGACGCCGGCGGCGACCAGGGCGTCGCGCGCGCCGGACGCGCGCCAGAGGGCGTCGAGGTGGCGGACGAGGGGCTCCAGGCGGTCCACCGCCTCGTCGGCGAAGTTGCGCCAGTGGTCATCGATGGGCTCGAAGGCGGCGACGTCGAGACGGCCGAGGGCTTCGGCGGCCTGACGGACCGCCCGCTGGCCGGGGGCGTGCGCGGCGAGACGGGCCTCGAGGGCCTCGACGGAGAGGGGGTCCCCGTGGGGGTTGTCAAGCAACGAGGGCTCGACGGCGACGAGGCCGATGCGGTCCTGGGCGAAGCGCTCGCGGTGACGGGCGAGCGCCGCGAGGTCCATGCCCGGGGGGGCGGAAGGCGCGCGCGGCGAGGTGCACCAGGACGCGATGGCCGGCGGAGGCGAGGTTGTGCCCCAGCAGCCGCTCGACGGCGAGGCCGTCCACTTGGTCCAGGCCGTGCGCGCAGCGCGCGAACAGCTCACGCGGGACGCTCGTGTTGGCGAGATGGACCCTCGCCGGGTCGATGAAGGCGCCGTCCAGCAAGTCGGCGGTGGGCCGCACAAGCTCGGAGCGCTCCAGCAGGCGGCCGAGGGCGGTCCGCTGGTCGGCGGCCGGGGTCTCCCACGAGCCGATGACGACGACCTCACGCGGCAGGAAGCTGCGGTGCGCGCGGACGTGGTGCTCGACCACGTCCATCGCGGGGAGCGTGCCCGCCTCCAGGAACAGCAGCAGCAGGCCACGGGCGGCCTGCACCGCGGCGATGACGGCCGCCCCGCGGCCCGGCACGGCGCCGACCACGCCCTCGATGACGACCTCGCTGCGGTACCCGTCGAGCAACGGACCCACGACGGAGGGCGCGCCGGCATCCTCGGCGACGATGACCTCGTAGGTGTTGACCGGCATCACCTGCGGGCCCAGCGCCAGGAGCGTGCGGCGGAGGGCAGCGGGCTCCCCCGCGCTCGACACGATGATGGAGATGAGGGGCGTGTCGTCTTCGTAGCGGTGGGTCCGCACGCCGGGGAGGTGGTGCTCCCGGCGGTTGGCCGCGCGCTCCAGCGCGAAGGCGTCCAGCGACATCCGGCCGAGCGGCCGCGGGTCGTGCACGAGCTGGCCGGCGGCGCGCAGCGACCGGTAGAGCTGGATCTCTGGGCTCACGAAGGGATCTGCGCCGATCGAGGCGAGGATCTCCGTGCGGAACAGCGTGAAGTTGAGCCAGCCGGGGGGCGGGTTGTCGCCGTCCAGGGAGGGATCGACCGGGAGATGGTCCCGGCCCTCGGCGGTGACGAGGCGGTAGCCGCAGGTGGCCGCGCCCGCCCCGGGGTGGCGGACGAGCAGGTCGGACAGCGCACCGAGCGCGCCGTCGACCGCTGCGCCCGCGCCGAGCACGAGCACGAAGGGCGTGCGGACCCTGCGCAGGGCGTCGGCCAAGGCCGCCGTGCGCGAGAGGGTGCGCGCGTGGAGGTGCTCGACCCCGGGGCGGGCCGGCGCGTCGTCGTGGTGGTCCACCACGAGCAGCGTGGCGCCATCGGGCACAAGCGAGGGGCTCGACGCCAGGGCCGGCCCGCCGTCGGGGCCAACCCAGGCCAACAAGGTGACGACAGGAGCGCTCATCGGCTCACCGGAGGATCTGGGAGAGGAGGTTGAAGGACTCGGCCTCGGCGGCGTCCAGCGCGCCGTCGGCGCCGAGCAGCGCGAGCACGGTGTCGAGGAAGACTTGGCGGTGCTCCAGCGGGATCTCGGCCGGGTCGATGGACTCGGGACGCGGCGGGTGCGCCAGCCAGCCCTCGACCTCCTCGGCCTCCGGGATGCTGAGGCCCAGGCGCCGGACGAGGTCCTGGACGAAGGCCCGCTCCGCGTCGTTGACGGTGAGATCGGCCCACGCGAAGGAGCAGACGAACCGGACGAGGCGGAGGCGGTCGTCCGACGAGAGGTCGGTAAGCATGACCGAGAGGGTAGCAGGCGGCGCCGGGGCCGGCCACGGGCCCGTCCGGGATCCTCCGGGCCGCGGGGCGCGCCGCCGGCCGGCGGGGGCCCGCGCGGGTCAGCCCCCCAGGCCGACGAGCTTGCGGCGGTGTGCGCGGATGGCGGCGCGAAGAGAGAGCACGTCGGCGTCTTCGTCCACCGGCCAGTCCGTCTCGTCGTCCCGGTCGTGGTGCCACTTCACGAAGGCGAGGCGGATGAGGTCCCGGCTGAAGGCGTGGAAGCGCCAGGCTTCGAGGGGGCCGCGCGCGAGCAGGCGGCGGAGGGTCGACCACAAGCGGCGGCGCGCCGGGACGAGCAGGGAGACCTCCTCGGGGCGCACCACATCGGCGCTCTCGTCGCGGAGATAGCGCCGGATGAGCTGGCTCTCGTGGCGCCACACGAGCAGCCCGACGAGGCCGAGCAGCAGGACGAAGGGAGACTGGAGCACGAGCACGGCGAGCGGCAAGCCGCCGAGGAGAACCTCGATCTCCGTGCGCGCGCCGGTGACGGCGATGAGCGGGCCGACGAAGGTGTTCCAGAGAAAATGGGCGAACATGGCCAAGCCCCAGAAGAGGGGCACGAGGATCCACCGCAGGATGCCGCGGCGAAGGACGCGCACCAGGCCGAAGCCGAGGCCTGTGAGCGCCGTGTACGCCGCGTGGCTGGTGATGCCGTTGAGCAAGCCGCGCAGGTACGTGAGCTTGAGCATCTCCACCGGGCCGCCCTCCCCGGCCCGCACGTAGTAGAGCGCGTTTTCGAACCAGGCAAAGCCCATTCCGACGAGGGCGCCGTAGATGATGCCGTCCAGCACGTTGTCGAAGTCGCGGCGGAACAGCAGGAACAAGAACATCACGGCGACGCCCTTCGTCAGCTCCTCGATGAAGGGGGCTGACAGGGACGCGGTGAGCTGGTCGGCCAAGGCCGGATTGCCGATGAGCGCGAAGGCCATCGTGCCGAATGCGGTGTTGACGACGAGAGAGATGGACGTCGCGACGACCGCGCCCCACATGAACGCGGTCGAGATGAGGACGATGGGCTCCTGCTCGTTGCGGTCGAACCACAGCAGCAGCGCGCTGTACGGGACCGCCGTGAGCGTGGCCAGAAAGAAGGCCAGCGCGGCCATGGCAGGGCCGCGGGAGAAGAGGTCTCCGGCGACGAGGCCCGAAATGACGAGGCACAGGAAGAAGAACGAAAAGAGTCCGAGCAGACAGCCCCACCGCAAGAACCAGAGGTCTCGGCGCCGGCGCGGGCGAACAGGCTGAGCGGCCGTCATGCGGGCCTCCGTGGATCCGCGCAGGTTATCCGAGCGGGAGCCGCCCTGGTGCGCGGCGCCCCGTGGCCCGAACTCCCGTCCGCTCGATCACCGTCCCCCTCGTGCTTGGCGTCCTGGCCGAGGCGCTGACCATCACCATGCTGGTGGGGTGGATCGTCGTGCTCGTGCAAAACCGCGCGGTGACGGAGCAGGTCGGCGCGAACACCTGGTGGATGGCGGGCGGCATCGTCTCGCTGGTCGCGATCGGCACGGTGCTCGTGCTGTTCAGCGTTTTCCTCGTCCGGGAGATCCGCACGGTTCGCCAGCAGGTGAGCTTCATCGACTCGGTGACGCATGAGCTGAAGACGCCGCTCGCCGGCATGAAGCTCTGCGTGGAGACGCTCGACCGCCGGGCGCTCTCCGAAGCGCAGCGGGCCGAGCTGCATCGCATGATGCTCGACGACATCGACCGTCTCTCCGCCTTCATCGACGACGTGCTGGAGGCGAGCCGGGCCGGCCCGACCGGGGACCGCCCCTTTGAGGTCGTGTCGGTCGCGGCCGTGGTGGAGCGCGCGTGCGAGCGCGTGCGCCAGGCGGGCGGGGGCGAGGGGCTGCGGGTGGAGATGCCCGACGGGCTGCTGCTGCATTCAGACCCGACGAGCTTGGAGGTCATCCTCCGAAACCTCATTGACAACGCCGTGAAGTATTCGGACCCGCCGGTGGATGTGTGTGTCTCCGTTGCGCCGGGGCCACGGGACGGCACGCTGGACTTCCGCGTGCAGGACCGCGGGATCGGCATTCCAAAGGGTCAGCTCAAGCGCATTTTCGAGCGGTTTTACCGCGCGCCCTTCGAGCGGGTGCGGGCGCGCCGCGGCACCGGGCTCGGGCTGTACGTAGCGGCGGTGCTGGTGCGAGGGCTCGGCGGCGTGCTCCGCGCGGATTCGCCGGGGCCAGGGCGCGGAACCACGATGTCGTTCACCCTGCCGGTCGCGCGCTCCGAGCGCGGGCGGCGCGCCATCGCCGCATTTCGTGGGAGCATCGCGCCATGACGACCGACCGTCCCCCCGCCCGGGTGCTGATCGTCGAGGACGAGCGCCACCTCGCGGCCGGCCTCAAGCTCAACTTCGGCTTCGAGGGCTACACCGTGGACACCGCGGTCACGGCCCGCGAGGCGGCGGCGGCGCTGGCGCGCAGCGAGCCCTACGACGTCATCGTGCTGGACGTCACGCTGCCCGATGGGGACGGCTTCGACCTCGTGCGGCGCTTGCGGGACGCCGGCAACCTCACCCCGGTCATCATGCTCACGGCGCGCCGCGGCGCGACCGACCGCGTGACGGGCCTGGAGGCCGGCGCGGACGACTACCTCACCAAGCCCTTCGAGCTGGACGAGCTGCTGGCCCGTGTGCGCAGCCTCCTGCGGCGGCGGCGCTGGGAGAGCGCGCGCGTCGCGGCCCCAGCCCCGAACATCCTGCGCTTCGGGCGGGCCCGCATCGACTTCGACGCCCACGAGGCGGAGGTCGACGGCCAGTCCCTGCGGCTCACGAGCCTGGAGATCGACCTTCTCGCGTACTTCGCCCGGAACGCCGAGCGGGTCATCCCCCGCGAGGAGCTGCTGCAGGAGGTCTGGCAGCTGCGGTCGTACCCGAACACCCGCACCGTGGACAACTTCCTCCTGCGGCTGCGCAAGCACTTCGAGGCCGACCCGGCGGCGCCGGTGCACTTCGTCTCCGTTCGGGGCGCGGGGTACAAGTTCGTGCCGGGGCCCGACGCCGAAGGTGTCGCCCGCGGCCGCTGACCCCCGGAGTCTCCCGTGTCGTCCACCCGCGCCGGCCGCATCCGCGCCGCCCTCGACGCCGCCCTGGCCCCTGTCCACCTCGTTTTGGAAGACGACAGCCACAAGCACGCGGTCCCGGCTGGCCAAGGCTCGCACTGGAACGCGCTCATCGTCTCGGCGGCCTTCGAGGGCCGAGGGGCGGTCGCCCGCCACCGCGCCGTCTACGCTGCGCTCGCCGCAGAGCTGGCGGCCGGGCTCCACGCGCTCGCCCTGACCACCCTGACGCCCGCCGAGTGGGAAGCGCGCGGCGGGGGCGGGCCAGCCGCGACGCCGCCGTGCCATGGCGGGTCGGCCGGCCCGTGAGCGCCCTCCCCCTCCCGGCCGGCCTGGGGACGGCGTTGGTCTTGGGCCTCGCGCACGCAGGGCTGTCGCTCTGGCTCTGGGCCGGCGGAGAAGCCCCGTCTTTTGCGCGCGGGCCGCTCGGCGCCGCCACTTGGTACCGCGACCAGGCGGCTCTCCTGCCGGTCTTGCACCCCGTCGCCGCCCTGGCCTTCGCGGAGGCGGCGGCCCGGGTGGCCGGGGTGCCGGAGCGGCGGCCGGCGCTGCGGACCGCATGGGCGCGTGCGCTGCTGCTGGGGCTCGTCGCCGTGGATGTCGTGGCCTATGGCGTGGGCGGCGCGGAGATGCTGCGCGAGGCCGCCCCGCTTGTCGGATGCCTCACGCTGCTGTTCGCCTACCAGTTCAGCGCCCGGGTGCTCAAGGACGCGCAGGTCGGCCCGGCGGCCGGGCTGACGGCGATGGTCGCGGGGCTGGCCGCGGCGGGGCTGGTGCTGGCGCCGTGGGTCCGCTGATGGCGGGCCAGGCCGGCCCGCTGAGGGTCGTGGACGGCACGGCGCTGCTGTTTCGGGCCTTCTTTGGGGGTGCCCGCGGCCTGGACGCCGGGGGCGTGGAGGTCGGCGCCGTGCGCGCGGTCGGGGCGCGGCTGCGGCGGTGGCTGGAGCCCGGGCGCGCGCTCGTGGTGGCGCTCGACGCCGGCCCCCTCACCTTCCGCAACGCGCTGGACCCCGCCTACAAGGCACACCGGGGCGAGCCGCCCCCGGAGCTGGTCCCGCAGTTCGCCCGGGTGGCCGAGATAGCCGCGGCGCTCGGGGTGGCGACGTGGAGCCAACCCGGCTTTGAGGCCGACGACTTGATGGCCACGCTCGCGCACCGTGCCCGCGCGGAGGGCCGCAGCGTCGTGCTGCTCTCTGCGGACAAGGACCTCTGCCAGCTCGTCGATGACGCGCCGCCCGACATCTCTTTGGAGGACCCTTGGTCCGGCGCGCGGACGGACGCCGCGGGGGTGCGCGCGCGCCTCGGCGTGCCCCCGGAGCGGGTCGTCGATCTCCTCGCGCTGGTCGGGGATGCCGCCGACGGCGTGCGGGGCGTGGCCGGCATCGGCGCGCGCACCGCGGCGGCGCTGCTTGGGGATGGCACGCCGCTGGACCACTACCTCGACACGCCAAGCGCCGCGGCGGCGCGGGTGGCGCGGGGGGCCGAGGCGCTCGTCGCGCGGCTCGCGGCCGCCAAAGCCCCTGTCGCGCATGCACGGGCGCTCGTCACCTTGCGGCGGGACGTGCCAGTGCCAGAGGCGGTCTGGCAGGGACAGGTCTGGGCGGGGCCGCCTGCGGCCGGAGCCCCCGTGCTGCGCGCGCTCGGCGCCCACAACCCGCAGCCAGAAACCTGACCCGAGGTAAACCCTACTCCTCCCCGGCGGGGAGGTCTCGCGGGCGCAAGCGCTCCCGCCAAGACCATCGCCCGCGCAGCGCGGACGCCCAGTCGGGACCCGCCCCGTCGAGCACGGCCGCCGCCGCCGTCGGCAGCTCGACGGACACCCCACACAGGGCGTGGACCAGCTCTTCCCAGTCCGGGTTGTGGCCGATGCACCACAGCACGCCCACCGAGGGCGGCACCACCCGCGCCGCCTCCATCAACTCCGGCAGGCCGCCGTGGTAAAGCAGGCGGCTCTCCCAGACGCCGACGCCCGCGCCCGCGACCGGCGCCGCCAGGGACCAGGTGTCCACCGCACGCCGCGCATCGCTCACCAGCACGAAGCCGGGGGCCAGCCCGCGCTGCACCAGCGCCGACGCCACCCGCGGCGCGTCGCGGCGCCCCCGGGCCGCGAGCGGGCGCGCGTGGTCGTCCAAGGTGGGGTCGTCCCAGGACGACTTTGCATGCCGAAGGAGGACGAGGCGCCGCGGTTCCATGAAAGAAACCTTGCACCCGCCGATGCCACCGCGCAAGCCCTCTTCGCACAAAAAGATGTCCGGCAATGCCCAGAGGAGCGGTGCCGGACCCCTTGTGAACCGCCGCCACCCGGGGGCGGCTGCCGCGCGTCAATCGAAAGTGGAGCCGAGGATGGGACTTGAACCCACGACCTGCGGTTTACGAAACCGCTGCTCTGCCAACTGAGCTACCTCGGCGCGCCCCGGCGCTTATGCAGTCGCCGGGCGCGTGTCAACCGGGATCAAGCGCCGCGCAGCGGCGGCCGCCCGAAGCTCTGCGTGGAACGCCGGGTGCGCGATGGACACCAGGCGCTCCGCCCGCTCCCTCAGCGAGAGCCCGTAGAGGTTGACCGCGCCGAACTCCGTCACCACCCAGTGCACGTCCGCGCGCGTCGTCACGACGCCGGCGCCGTCCAGCAGGGTGGGGACGATGCGGCTCCGCGCCCCCCCGGACGCAGTGGCCGGCAGCGCGATGATCGGGACGCCCCCGCGTGCTGCCGCTGCGCCGCGGATGAAGTCAAGCTGCCCTCCAAAGCCCGAATAGATGCGCGTCCCGATCGAGTCCGCGTTCACCTGCCCGGTGATGTCCACCGACAGCGCCGAGTTGATGGCCACCATGCGCTCGTTGCGCGCGATGAGGAAGGGGTCGTTCACCACATCGCACGGATGCGCCTCGACCAGCGGATTGTCGGCGAGGAAGTCGTACAGGACCCGGGTTCCCATCGCGAAGGTGACGATGACCTTGCCGGGGTGAAGCGTCTTGCGACGCCCGTTGACAATGCCGTTGCGCACCGCCGACACGATGCCATCGCTGATCATCTCCGTGTGAATCCCGAGGTCCTGGCGGCAGAGCGGCCCCGACGGGTCCGTGACCAGCGCGAGCACGGCGTCGGGCACCCCGCCGATGCCGAGCTGAAGCGTCGCGCCATCGGGGATGAGCGGCGCGATGTGCGCGGCGATGGCCCGCTGCTCGGCGGACGCCGGCTCGGGCCGCAGCTCCGCCAAGGGCTCATCCTGCTCGACGATGCGGTGCACCTCCGAGCGGTGAACGAAGGCGTCGCCATGCACGCGCGGCATGTGGCGGTTCACTTGGACGATGACCCGACGCGCGCGCTCGAGCGCCGCCCGGCTCGCCATCACCTCGACGCCCAGAGACATGAAGCCGTGCTCGTCCGGCGGCGACACGGTGAGCAACACGGCGTCGAGCTGCGGCCCGGCGCGCAGGACATCGGGGATGCAGTGCAGGTGCACGGGCACGGCGTCCGCCTCCCCGCGCTCCACGGCCGGGCGGTCTGCGGGCCCCACGAACAGCGCGCGGTGCCGAACGTGAGGCCGCGCCGCCGGCGTGGCGAACGGGTCCTCCCCGAGCAGGAGCACATGCAGAAGCTCGATGGGCGGCCCATCGAAACGCCGCGCGGCGAGCGCGTTCACAAGGGCGCGTGGGGTGGCGGCGTTGCCCGACACGTAGACGCGGGCGCCCGGGGGGATGTCCGCGACCGCCTCCTCGGCGCTGCAGATGCGTGCGGTCATGCGGGGCCGCCCGGCGCATGGACGGCGGCCGCGAACGGCGCCGCGTGCAGGGGCGCGCCCTCGGCGAGGGCCGCGACGAAGGGCAGCAGGGCGTCCGACAGGCGGCGGCTGGCCGCGCGCGCGACGAGGGACGGCGTGTTGGGCATGGTGAGGTGAACCACCCCGTAGGCGGCGTAGGCGTCCTCCGGATCGGCGATGGGGCGGCTCGTCGCCGATGCCCCACCCAGATCGATGGAGAAGTCGATGAGCACGGCGCCCTCGCGCATGCTCGCCACGTCGTCGGCTTGCAACAGCCGCGGCGCCTGCCCCGCCGCGTCCCGCACGGCGAGCACCAGCACGTTCGCAAAGCGGAGCGCGCGCTGCACCTGCTCCCGGGTGGCCATCGCCGTGCTCACATGCGCCGGAAGCCCCGGCGCCACCGCGTCCAGGCGCGCCGCGTCGACGTCGAGCAGGTGGACCGACACCCCGAGCCCGGCCAGGGACCGCGCCGCCTGCGCGCCGAGCGACCCGGCGCCGAGGATCACGGCGTTGGCGGGCGGCTGCCCGGGCAGCGGAGCCAGCATCACGCCCGGCCGCCCCTCGGCCCGCGACTCCAGCAGCCGCCCGGCGAGCTGCGGCACCAGCGCGCCCGCGATCTCGCTCATGCGATGCCGAACGATCGCGCGCCCAGCGCCATCGCGGAGGCTCTCCGCGCCGACCACCGACACGCCGGCCTCCCGCGCCGCCGCCTGCTGCGCCGCCGACGCGCGCCCGAACCCATGCAGCGACACCACCACCGCGCCCGACCGCATCGCCGCGAGCTCGGCCGGCTCCGGCCAGTCCAAGCTCAGCACCACCTGACCGCGCTGCGCCGCCTCCCCCCGCCGCGCCACGACGGAGGCCCCGGCGTCGGCATACGCGCCATCGCCGTGCCCCGCAGCCTGCCCCGCACCGGCCTCGACGTAGACGCGGTGGCCCGCCCGCGCCAACGCGGCCACGGCGTCCGGCAGCAGCGCCACCCGCCGCTCCCTTCGCAGCCCGCGCGGGTTCTCTCGCAGCAGCACGATGTCCATGTTTCCCTCCCTGCAGCGTGTGTATCGGGGCCGCTCCCGCGGCGCGCCTGACGGCGCGCAGGCGCACGCGGAAGTGCGGTATGGTGACCCATATCGGAGTGACTCATGGGCGCAGTTGTCCCCCGCGGCGATCAGATTCGGCGGGTCGGCGTCGTCTTCGCGGGCGGCCCGGCGCCGTCCGCCAACGCCGTGATCAGCGCGGCCGTCTCGTCCTTTCTGGAGGACGGGCGCGAGGTCATCGGCTTCTTCCACGGCTATTCCAATCTCCAGCACTACCATCCGGGACGTCGCGGCTCCTCCCGGACAAGCACTACCGGATCCTCACCCTCGGCGACGTGCGCGGCATCCGCAACGAGCGCGGCATCCTCATCGGCACCGCCCGTGCCAACCCCGGGCGCGCCGTGTCCGGCCCCGCCGACCTCGACGACCCGGACAAGACCCGCCTGCTCTGGAACGTCTACAACGCCCTGGTGGACCTCGGCATCGACGCCCTCATCAGCATCGGCGGCGACGGCACGCTCAACACCGCCAACCTCCTCGTCGAGCTGCAGCGGCGCATGCCCCCGGCGGCGCGCCGCGTGCGCATCGTCCACCTCCCCAAGACCATCGACAACGACTACCACGGCATCGACTTCACCTTCGGCTTCTTCACGGCCGT
This sequence comes from Alphaproteobacteria bacterium, assembly GCA_040373935.1. GTDB lineage: Bacteria > Myxococcota_A > UBA796 > UBA796 > UBA2385 > JBEIVK01. The sequence goes on along the minus strand of JBEIVK010000047.1, from coordinate 596 downwards.
CGACTTCATCGCCAAAGAGGTTCAGAACCTCATCGCCGACGCGATGGCGACCTCCTCCTGGTTCATCGTCGAGACGATGGGCCGCAAGGCCGGCTGGCTCTCCTACGGCGTGGCCATCGCCGGCGAGGCGCACCTCGTCATCGCCCGCGAAGACGTGGACGACACCCTCCTCACCCCCGGTCCCGGCCCCCGCTTCCTGGACCCGGCGCGCCTCGCCGGGCGCATCGTCGAGGTCATGCTCACCCGCGAGCGCCGCCACGATCAGCACCACGGCGTCGTGGTCCTCGCGGAGGGCCTCGCCGAGCTGCTCCCGCCCACGCTCACCGGTCAAGGCACCCAAGACGCCTACGGCGCGCTCTCGCTCGGCAGCGTCGCGCTCGCGCGGCTCGTCGCGGCGACCGTGGCCGACCACTACCACGCCGCAACCGGCCGCAAAAAGAAGGTGAATGGCGTCCAGCTCGGCTATGAGAGCCGCTGCGCCCCGCCGCACGCTTTTGACGTCATGCTCGGCAGCCAGCTCGGCGTCGGCGCCTTCCGCGCCCTGGTCGAGGAGGGCCTGGACGGCCACCTCGTCAGCGTCTCCGGCCAGCTTGAGC
>JBEIVK010000101.1:0-9737 GCA_040373935.1 Alphaproteobacteria bacterium | reverse complement strand
GTCGACGGCGCGGGCCCCGCGGCAACGCGGAGCGCCCCGCGGCGGGACAGGAAGGGGGCGTTACGGGGGAAACCTTGGTTTCCCCTGTCCCCTGACGAAGCCGGGCGCGCGGGCTCAGCCGAGGCCGAGGAGGCGGCCGCCCTGGTAGACGAGGAAGCTGCAGACCCACGCCAGGGCCGTCATGTAGACGAACAGAAACGCGGGCCAACGCCAGGAGCGGGTCTCCCGCTTGAGCACGGCGAGGGTGGACATGCACTGGCACGCGAGCGCAAAAAAGACGAGGAGCGAGAGGCCGGAGAGGGGTGTGTAGACCGGGGTGCCGTCGGGGCGGCGCTCGGCGCGGATGCGGTCGCGCAGGGGGGTGGAGGCCTCGTCGACGTCGCCGCCCATGCCGTAGACGAGCCCCATGGTGGAGACGAAGACCTCGCGGGCGGCGAAGGCGCCGATGACGCCGACGCCGATCTTCCAGTCGAAGCCGAGCGGGGCGATGGCGGGCTCGATGGCCTTGCCCACGCGGCCGGCGGCGCTGTGTTCGAGGCGGGCGGCGTCGAAGGCGGCCTGGGACGCGGCGGGCAGGGTGTCGTAGTCGGCGGGTGGCGGGAGCGCGGGGTACTTGAGCAGCGCCCACATGAGCACCGTGCAGGCGAGGATGACGGTGCCGGCCTCCTTCAAGAACTCGCCGGCCCGCAAGCGCATGAGCCGCAGCGTCGTGCGCAGGAGCGGCACACGGTAGGGCGGCAGCTCCAACAACAGGGGCACGCGCGGGCCCTTGAGCACGGTGCGGCCGAGAACGGCGGCGGCGAGGAGCGCGACGACGACGCTGAACAGGTACAGCGCCATCATGAGGAGGCCTTGCACGGGCCAGCCGCCGGCGTCCTCGGCCGGTGGGAACAAGCTGGCGATGATGAGCGTGTAGACCGGCAAACGGGCCGAGCAGGTCATGAGCGGGACGACGAGCATCGTGAGCAGGCGGTCCCGTTGGCGCTCCATCGTGCGGGTGGCCATGATGGCGGGCACCGCGCACGCAAAGCCGCTGAGCAACGGGACAAATGCGCGCCCATGCAGGCCGAGGCCGCGCATCACGCGGTCCATGAGGTAGGCGGCGCGGGCCATGTAGCCCGAGTCCTCCAGCAGCCCGATGAACAGGAACAGCAGGAGGATCTGGGGCAGGAACACGACGACGTTGCCGACGCCGCCGATGACCCCCTCGACGAGCAGGTCTTGCACGAAGCCCGCCGGCAGCAGCGCGGCGACGCCGTCTCCCACCGCGCCCACCGCCGCCTCGATGACCTGGATCAGCGGGTCTGCCCCGGAGAAGAGGGCCTGGAACAGCGTGAGCATGATGGCGAGAAAGGCGAGGAAGCCGCCGACCGGATGCAGCAGGACGGCGTCCACGCGCTCGGTGAGGCTGCGGGCCGGGGCGGGCGGCAGGAGCCCGGGAGCGGCGGCGTCCAGCACGGCGTAGCGGGCGCCGATGATCTCGGCGTCCGGGTCCCGGCTGGCGGCGAGCGCGGCAGCGCGGCACGCGAGCACGGCCTGCCGGAGCGCGGCGGGGATCTCCATCAGCTCGTCGTCTTCGTCGATGGAGGTATAGGCCCACAGCGCCACGGCCTCGGCGGGCGGGCCGGCCCAGGCGGCGGGCAAGGCGGCCGCGAGGGCGGCGGCGTCGGCGCGCAAGGCGTCGGGGTAGGCGGGGGCAAAGCGGCCGCGCGTGGGCCGGGCGAGGGCCTCGACGATGCCGCGCTGGAGGGCGTCCAGCCCTTCGCCGCTGCGGCCGCTGGTGGCGACCACGGGCACGCCGCCGAGCAGCGCCCCCAAGGCCGCGAGATCCGGCGGACGACCGCCGGTCTCGTCCAGAAAGTTGACGACGGCCAGCAGCGGCAGCCCGAGCTCGGCGAGCTGGCCGGCGAGGTACAGGTTGCGGACGAGCTGGGTGGCGTCGAGGACGACCACCACGAGGTCAGGCCGCGGGTTGCCGTCGATGCCGAGCACGGCCTCGATGGCGACCTGCTCCTCCGCCGAGCGGGCGGAGAGCGAGTAGGCGCCGGGCACGTCCAGGACGTCGAAGCCGCCGCGGGTGGCGCGGCCGACCCGGCGCTCGACGGTGACCCCCGGGTAGTTGCCGACCCGCTCGTTCTGCCCCGTCAAGCGGTTGAAGAGGGTCGTCTTGCCGGTGTTGGGGTTGCCGACGAGCGCGACGAGCGGGACGGCGGCGCTCATCCCTGGGCCTGCACGGCGATGGCCTCGGCCTCGGCGGCGCGGATGGAGAGGCGGGCGCCGCGCACCTCGATCTCCAGCGGGTCCCCCAAGGGAGCGACCTTGTGCTTGCGGACCTCGGTGCCCGGCAGGAGGCCGAGCTCCATCAGGCGGCGCCGGAAGGCACGCGGGCCGCCGACGGCGACGACGCGGGCGGCTTGGCCGATCGGCAAGCGGGCGAGGGGGGTGTCCATGAGCGCTCCGGCCTTCGGTCTCTGCCCCGATTGAACCTGACTGTCAATATCTGCGAAAACGCAGAGGGACAGCCGCGCCCGCCGGCGCCGGATAGAGCGGAGCGACGGAGCGCCGATGTCTCGCACCCTCGAAGGCCGGGCCGACCTGCACGCCTGGCTCGCCGCCCAGCCCGCCGACTTCTTCGCCGCCGACGCCGACTTCGACGCCCTCGTCGCCCTGCACGGACTGGACGCCCGCCGCCCGGCGCTCCACGCCGCCGGCCAGGCGGTCGCCGGCCCGCTGGACGCCGCAGTCCGCGAAAACAACCTCCACGCCAACCTTCCCGTGCTCGACGACTGGGACGCCGTGGGCGCCTACACCGGCCGCGTGCGCCACCACCCGCGGTGGCGCGAGGCGGGGCGGCTCATCTACGGCACCGGCGTCATGGCGGCCTACGGCGCGTCCCCGGTCCCGCACCGCTTCATCCTCTCGCTTTTCTACCTGACGTCCCAGGCGGGCGAGGCGGGGCACAACTGCCCGCTCGCCTGCAACGCCGGCGCAATCCGCACGCTCCAGGCGGTCGGCACGCCCGCCCAGCAGGCCGCCTACTTGCCCCGCCTCCTGGACCCGTCCTTCGACCACACCTTCACGGCGAGCCAGTTCCTCACCGAGGTGCAAGGCGGCTCCGACGTCGGCGCCAACGCGCTGCGCGCCACCCCGGCCGGGCCCGGCGCCGAGGCGGCCGGCGGCCCCTGGCGCATCCACGGCGAGAAGTGGTTCTGCTCCAACGCCGACGCCGACCTCTTCCTCGTGACGGCGCGCCCGGAGGGCGGGGCGGAGGGCACGCGGGGGCTGGGGCTCTTCCTCATTCCGCGGCTGCGCGCGGACGGCCGGCCCAACGGGTTCCGCTTGCGCCGCCTCAAGGACAAGCTGGGCACCCGCTCGATGGCCTCCGCCGAGATCGACTTCGACGGTGCCGAGGCGACGGCCCTCGGCCCGGTGGAGCACGGCTTCCGCACCGTGATGGAGCGCGTCATCAACACGTCGCGGGTGTACAACATCCTCGCCGTGGCCGCCCACGCGCGGCGGGCGAGCGTGGTCGCCGCCACCTACGCAGCCCACCGGCGCGCCTTCGGCCAGCCCATCGGGGAGTTCGCGGTGGTGCGCGAGACGCTCGCCTGGATGCGGGCGGACGCCGCGGCCCTGCTCGCCATCGGGCTCGCCCTGGCCGGCCAGCAGGAGGCGATGGACGCGGGCACGCTCGGGCCGGACGAGGGCGCGTTCTTCCGCGTGGCGCTCAACCTCGCCAAGTCCCGCACCGCCGCCCTCGCCCACGAGGTCATCAACCGCGGCATCGAGGTGCTCGGCGGCAACGGCGCGATCGAGTCCTTCAGCGTGCTGCCGCGCCTCCTGCGCGACAACGTGGTCTGCGAGAACTGGGAGGGCACGCACAACGTCCTGCGCGCGCAGGTCCTGCGGGACTGCGCCCGCATGGGACTGCACGAGGGCTTCTTTCGCGTGCTCGCCGCGCGCCTGGGCCCCGACCCGCGCCTGAGCGCCGACGCCGCGGCCTTCTCTGCGCTTCTGCAGGCCCCCGAGGCCCTGCGGGACATCGCCTTCCGCCCGCTGGCGGACCGCCTGGCCACCTGGGCGATGCTCTGGGCCCTGGCCCCCGCGCCCGCGCTGGCGGACCACGCGGCGCTCCACGCGCGGCACCTCGGGCCGCTGCCGCTCGACGACGCCTACCTCGCCCGCGTGGCCCGCCTCGCCGCCGGGGTGGTGCGCACCTGAGGCCCCGCGCCGCGGCCGCCCCCCGCCGGGGACGGCCCGCGCCCGTCACTCACACTGCGACTTGCCGTCCCGCGCCGGGTCTTCCGTCAGGTTTTCGTTGAAGACGGCCTCCGGCCACCGGACCATCCCGACGTACCAGACCTGGCCGTCCCGCAGGTTCTCCGTGTAGGTGCCCGCCTCGACGCCGTTGAGCCACACCTTCACGGTGGCCGTGGTGGACGCGCCGGACCCCGCGAGGTCGTTGAAGTAGTCAACGTAGACGTGGTAGCCGCCGTCGTCCGGGAACTCGAGGTTGATGTTCTCGGGGCCGAAGCCCACGCGGTTGTCGAGCGAGAGCTGCGGGTCGTCCGCGTCGCCGGAGCTGCCCCAGTTGGGGTTGCGGTTGCACCAGCAGCAGTCTGCCTGGGCGTCCCACATGTCGAAGCCGTTCTGGACGAGGTGGAGGTCCAGGTCCGTGTCGCCCGTGTTCCACGTCAGCTCGACGTGGAGGTTGTTGCGCGGAATGGCCGTGAAGTTGCAGATCTTGGGGGCGGAGCTGAGGCCCACCGTGTTGGTGACCTTGAGCTGCACCGTCCAGAACCCGGCCATGTCGATGAACTGGGACGCGACGGGGGTGTTGGCGTTCTGAAGCTCGGCCGTGCTGCCGAAGGGACGCTGGATGACCTCCCAATCGAAGGTGAGCGGCTCGTTGCCGCCCGGGTCGAAGGAGGCGCGGCCGTCGAAGTCGTAGATGGCGAGGGGCTCGACCTCCGTCGGGCACGGGAACTCCGGCACGGGATAATCCGCCTCGGCCCCGCCATTGCCCACGAGCAGCACCTCCACGGCCGGCTCGTCCGGGTCGTTGGAGAGGATGGTGAGGCGCCCCGAGTCGCCCGTCTCCACCGTGGGCTCGTACGCAAAGATGATCTGCGTGCTGCTGCCCGGCGCGAGCACCTGCCCGACCAGCGGCGTCTCGGCGCTGAACGCGCCCGAGCCCGTCTGCTCGAAGCCCGCGACCTCCAGCGGACCGTCCCCCGTGTTTTGCAGGGTGAACCAGCCGATCTCCTTTTCGCCCACCGTGACGGTGCCAAAGTCCACCGCGCCCTTGTCGAGCGCGATGTCGGGCACCGGGCCGTCCACGCCCTCGCCCTTGAGCGCGATCTCCAGCGCGGGCGTGTCCGGGTCGTTGGAGTTGATGGTGATCGTGCGGTCGTAGCGGAGGTACTGCGGCGGGGCGAAGCCGACGCCGATGCCCAGCGTGCCCTCCGGCTCCACCGTGCCCTCGCCCGGCGTGAGCGTGTAGACGCCGTCGTCGTTGCCCGAGATGGTGATGGAGGAGATCTCCAAGTCTGCCCGCCCGGCGTTGGCGACCTGGAAGGTGGCCTCGGTGTCGTAGAGGACGACCACCTCACCCAAGTCGAGAAGGCTGTTGTCCACCCCATCGGTGACGACGAAGATGTCCGGCGTGAGCTTGCGGATCTCCGACTCGGGACCGGTGCAGGCGGCGAGGACGGCGAGGGCAGGGAGGAGGGTGCGCATCGCCGCAGTCTATCCCGGGGGCGCGCGCGCCGTAAACAGCGGATATGCTGGAAGCGACCGGCGCTCGTCGCGGGGGGTTTGATGCACCCGAGCTTCCTTCTGCTGCTGCTCGCCTGCGAAGGCTGTCTGTCCTCCTGCTTCCAGCCGGACTTGGGCAACCCTCCCGACAACGACCCGCCAAACGACCCGCCGCCGGACGACCCGCCGCCCGACACCGACGAGCCGGACGACACTGCGCCGCCTCCGCCCTGCGATCTGCCCGAGGTCGAGCCCAACGACACCGTCGGCGCCGCGCAGCTCCTGCCCTTCAGCACCTGGGCCTGCGGCGTGCTCAACCCCTTCGGCGACGCCGAGTACTTCGCCGTGGACGTCGAGGAGCCGGGCTGGATGCGCGTCTGGGCCCGCGGCGCCGACTTCGGCTCCTCCGCAGACCTGCAGCTCGTGCTCGAGCACAGCCAGCTCGAAGAGCGCGACGCCATCTCCTCGCGCATCCCCGGCAGCACGGACGCCATGCTCATCGTCCCGGTGGACGACACGGGCCGCTGGGTCGTCCAGGTCACCGACGAGCAAGGCACCGCCTCGGAGCGCCACGAGTGGGAGCTGCACGTCGGCGGCGCGAAGGCCCCGGTCGAGTGGACGCTCACCGAGGTCGAGTACACCGAGGACGGCGCCGCCACCTCGGACCCCCCCTCCTCCGGCCAGCTCGTCGCCGGCGGTGACCGCGTCTTCGGCACCTTCTTCCAAGACAACAAGACGGACCGCGAGGACTTCTACCAGTTCGTCGTGCCCGCCCAAGGCAAGACCACGGTCACCCTGCGCGTCGAGGCCTGGGGCGTCGGCTCCCCGGCCGATGTCCAGCTCCAGATCTACCGGCTGGCCGACCCTTCGGATCCCGTCCGCACCGCGCGCTTCGGCGACACCAGCTACGACCTCGACCCGGTCCTCGAATACACCGCGAGCGGCGGCGACACCGACGAGGTCTGGTTCATCAAGCTCACCGAAGAGCTGAATGGCGCGAGCCCGCTCTACTGGTATGTGCTCGACGTCCAGCTCGAGACCGAGATCGTCGACCCCGAATAGTCCGTCGCCCCGCGGCGTCCGCCCGCGGCGCCGCCCTGGAGCCCCGATGTCGCGCTTCGTCTCCCTCGCCGCTCTGCTCGTCTCGCTCGCCCCCGCCTGCACGGGCCCGACCTCCCCCAAGCCGGTGGACGACAGCGGCGACACCGACACCCCCGTGGACGACACCGGCGACACGTCGCCGCCGTGCACCATCGCCATCGAGCAGCACACGCCCACGGTCGGCGCCACCAACGTCTACTACCGGGACCCGCTCGCCATCACCTTCACCGAGTCGGCCCCGCTCGCGCAGCTCTCCCTGCTCGACGCCGGCGGCGCGCCCGTGCAGGTGAGCCAGCGCTGGGACGAAGCGCGGATGAACGTCGAAATCCTGCCGGCGCGCCCGCTCTCGGCCTCCACCTCGTACACCATCGTCGCCGAGTTCTGCGAGAGCCGCGTCGAGATCCCCTTCTCCACCAGCAGCCTCGGCACGCCCCTCTCCATCCCGGCCACCGACCTGGAGGGCCGCGCCTACCTGTTCGACATGGCGCGCGCCGAGTTCCTGCAGCCGCCCGGCATCGGGACGCTCATCGGCGTCTACCTCTCCGAGCCGCTGCTCATCGAGTTCCACGACATCAGCGCCAGCTCCATCCAGTTGCTCGGCGCCCAGGGCTACTGGAACGACGCCGGCGAGCTGCGGCAGTACCGCAGCCTGCCCACCTGGGACTTCGGCAGCGCCGACTTCAGCGGCTCGCCCTACTTCGCCGGCGCCACGCCGCTCATCACCATCGCCTACGGGGACATCGACATCCCGGTCTACAACTTCTCCCTCGAAGGCACCTTCACGGCCGACGGCGCGGAGGTCGGCCGCGCGCGGGCGGTGGGCGTGGGCGACACCCGCTACCTCGGCCCGCTGCTGGGCCAGGGCGACGCCCCGGAGGCCGTCTGCGAGCTGGCCTCGGGCCTCGGCGTGGACTGCGTGGACTGCCCGGACGGCAACCCGTGGTGCCTGGACCTCGAGATCGCCTTCGACGACGCGGCCTACCTCGAGGGCTTCGACGTCGTGCGGCGCGACTGACGGCAAGGGGGCCTGGGCATGGCGCGTCTCGTCCTGCAAGGTGTGGCGATGGGCGGCTTCTTGCTGCTCGGGCGGCTCTTTCCGCGGGTCGCCAGCCAACCCTTGCTGCGCCGCGACATGCTCCACAACCTGCTGAACGGCCTGCTGCTGTTCGTCCTCGTCGTCCCCGCCGTGCGCGCCGCCCAGGCCGCGCTGCCCGCCGGCGGCCTCGTCTCGGTGGACGCCTGGGGCCCCGCGCTGCAAGGCCTCGTCTCGTTCGTCCTGCTCGACCTCTCCCGCTACTGGCTGCACCGCGCCGCCCACCGCGTGCCGCTGCTGTGGCGCTTCCACCGGGTCCACCACTCCGCCGAGTCCCTGGACAGCACCGTCGGCTTGCGCATGCACGCCGTCGACTTCCTGCAGCTCTCCGCCTTGCCGCTGCTGCTGTTCGGTGTGCTGTTCGACACGCGCGCGTGGCACCCCGCCGTGGTGCCCGCGGTCATGGGCGTCGGCGTCGTGTTCGACGCCTTCCAACACGCCAACCTGCGCTGGGACCCGGCCCACCCCCTCGCCCGCCTCTGGGGCCGCGCGTTCAACAACCCGCACTTCCACTCTTGGCACCACACGCGGGACGGCGCCGCCGTGGACGGCAACTACGGCAACACGCTGGTCCTCTGGGACCGCCTCTTCGGCTCCGACGTCACCCGCCCCGTCCTCCCCGCCGCGTTCGGCGTCTCGGGAGACCAAGCGCTCGCGGACGGCCCGGTCTCCTGGCAGCTCCTGCGCCCGCGCCGCGCCGCGTGAAGCTCCGCCTCGCCGCGCTTCTCGCGGTCACCGCCCTCTGCCTCGCCCTCGCGCTGCGCGGCATCGAGCTCGACAAGGCCCAGGCCGCCCTCGCCGCCGCCAGCGGCCCCCGCCTCCTCGCCGTCTGGGCCTTCTACGCCGTCGCCCACGCCATCCGCGTGTGGCGCCTCGGCGTCCTGCTCGACGGCGCCGCCCCCTTCACCCGCCTGCTCGTCGTCAACTCCATCGGCTTCCTCGCCATCAACGTCATGCCCCTCCGGCTCGGAGAGGCCGTTCGCCCCTGGCTCCTCGTCGAGCGCGAGGGTGTGCCTCTCGGCCGCGCCCTGCTGGCCATCGTCGTCGAGCGCCTGCTCGACCTCCTCGGCCTCGTCGGCCTCCTCATCGGCCTCGGGGTCTTCGTCGACCTCCCCGCCAGCGGCCTCCAGGTCGCCGGCGTCGACGTCGTCCGCGCCGCGCAAGCCGGCGCCACCCTCCTCGGCGGCGCCGTCACCACCGCCCTCCTCGTCACCGGCTTCGCGGGCCCCGCGCTCTTCCGCCTCCTCGCCGCCGTCCCCCGCGTCGGCCCCCGCCTCGTGCCCGTCGGCGAGCGGTTCCGCGCCGGCCTCGTGGACCTCGCCCGCCGCCCCGCCCGCGCCGCCCTCCTCGTCGCCCAGACCGCCGCCGTCTGGCTCGTCACCGTCGGCGCCGTCGCCACCTGCCTCTCCGCATTTCCCGGCCTCCCCGCAACCCTATCGGCCGCCTGGTCCACCTGGGCCGTCACGCTCTCCGCCATGTCCGCCGTCCCCACCGCCGGCTTCTTCGGCGTCTACGAGGCCGCCGCCACCGCCGCCCTCGTGCTCTTCGGCGTCGACGGCAGCCTCGCCCGCACCTTCGCCGTCGTCCTCCACCTCGGCCAGCTCAGCTTCACCGTGCTCATCGGCACCCTCGCCCTGCTCAGCGCCGGCCTCGGCCTGCGCGACCTCGTGCGGCCCGCCGCTCCCGGCGCCGCAGGCTGAAGCGCCAGCCCGCGTTCTTCGGTCGCGCGGGCGGCTGCCGGCCGGAGGCCGGCACCGGGCCCTCCCGGCGGGTCGCGGCCACCGGC
>JBEIVK010000001.1:0-28535 GCA_040373935.1 Alphaproteobacteria bacterium | reverse complement strand
GCCTCCGGTCGCTGGCGCGGCGCCGAACCCGGCGGCAGCGCTCACCACGCAGCCCCCCGCGCCCAAGCGGGCGGCGACCACCCCGCCTCCACGCGCCCATCGGAGCCCACCCACCAGCGCTCACCCACGGCGAGGGGCCCTTCGACGACGACCTCCGCCTGCCCGGGGCAGCGCACGGCGATGCGGTCCACCACCTCCGCCGTCCCGAGTCCAACGTGAATCACGGCGCTGTCCTGCCCGCCCTGCCCGTTGCCGCCGCTGACGACCCGGGTGTGCCGCACCCCACCGGCTTCGACGCGCACCGTGGCCCCGAGCCCCATCCGATTGCAGCCCGCGGCCCCGACCACGCGCACCTGCGCCCACGCGCCCTCCGCGCGGCGGTTGTCCCAAAGCGCCCGGCTGGCCGCGAGATCGACATCCCCATCGTTGTCGTGGTCCGCCACCGAGAGCCCCCACCCATTCGTCTCCTCGAGGCCCGCGTCCATCGCCTCCCACGCGAAGGTGCCATCGCCGCGCCCCCAGTACAGCTCCGAAGGCCGCCCCGGATACACGGCGCTCAAGGCGAGGTCCAGCACGCCATCGTGATCGAAGTCGGCGAGGGCCGGGACCGAGTGGGTCTCTTGGTACCGGAGGCCGGCGTCCCCCGCGTGGTCGGACCAATCTCCCTGCCGATCCGTGAAGGACCCCGCGCCGTCGTTCAGCAGGATCTGGGTCTTGTCGGAGAAATCGAAGAATCGCGGGTGGGCCAGGTTGCCCGTCACGACGTCCAGGTCGCCGTCGTTGTCGAGGTCGCCCCAGGAGATCCCGATGGTGTGCCCATAGTACCGGGTGGTGCCCTGCAGGCTCTCCGTCCCGCGCAGGCCAGCCTCCCGCGCCGCTTCGATGACGGTACCATCGCCACCGTTGTCGTAGAAAAAGTTGGCCTGAAGACGATAGTTGCCCACCAGGAGATCTACGTCTCCATCGCCGTCAGCGTCTGCGGGCCCCAAGGCGCGCCCCGCACGCTCCAGCCCGGAGAACCCACGCGCCTCAGACCAATCTTCGAAGCTCCCGTCTCCCCGGTTCCGGAAGACCGTGTCCGCGTAAGTGCTCCCACTCGACCAGCAGATGAAGTTGGCCATGGTGAGATCAAGCCAGCCGTCGCCGTCGATGTCCCACCACGCCGCCGCGGCGGTCGGCCGATGCACGTTCGCCACCGGGTCCCCGCAGTCATCCGTCCCGTTCACATCCACGAGCCCGGCCGCCTCGCTCACGTCGGAGAAGGTGCCATCTCCCTCATTGCGGAAGAGCGTCTCTGTGGCGTTCAGCGCCTCGGCGAACACGAGCAGGTCTGGATCCCCGTCGTTGTCCATGTCTCCCCACACGCCGCCGGACCGCGCGGCCGCCGCCGCGACCCCGCTCTCGGCCGTCACGTCCGTGAACACCCCCGCCCCGAGGTTGCGCAGCAAGGTCCCGCCCGTCAGCACGTCCTCCCACCCGTCGCCGTCGTAATCGGCCCACGCGGCGCGGCCTCCCAGGACGAGCGGGTCCAAGGCGCCGTCTCCGTCGGCGTCCACATCGATCACCGCGGTGTCGACGAACACCCGCTGCGCCGGGTCTGCCTCCGCCGTCCACTCCACATGCAGACGCACGAGAAAGCTGTACTGCAGGGGGAAACTGGTCCCATTGTAATAGCTCGCATCGTCGGCGAGCGGGAGGTTCAGGGCCGAGCTGCAATCCGCCCACTCCGCGCACGCGCCATCCGAGCGCACCGTGGCCGTGTCGAAGGCCCACGCCGCGCCGTCGAGGCCTTCGCGGGTGTGCCCGACGTAGACGAGCCCCGGCTGCGCCACCTCGAAGGGCTCGGCCAGCACGTAGTCCGACCAGCCATCGGTCGACAGCTCCCCGAGGCACCGGGTCCCCACCGCGAGCGGCGCCCAAGGCTGGAAGTCGAAGCCGTTGTGCCCAAAGTCGGGCCACAGCGCCACCGGGAGCAAGTCCGCCGGGCCGCCGGCCGGTAGGTGCCCGTACCACACCGAGTACCCGTAAATCCGCGCCGGACGCGGCAGATCGAAGCGCACCGCCTCATGGAGGAGGGTGTCGTTGAGGTCCTCGCCGCCGGTGCGAAAGTCGATGTCCCGCACGGTCGCCTGGGGGTTTTCGCGGCCCGTCGTGAGGGTCTCCAGGCCGGACGGCAAGGCGCCCCCAGCGTCCCCGCACGGAGCGGGCCCGGTGTCCTCGGGCGGGGGTGCCCCCGTGTCCGGGGCGGGCTTGCCAGACGGCCCTCCGCCGCCCGCGCCGCCCGCACAGCCCGCCACCACCCCAATCCAACACCCGAAAACCGCACGCCGCATCGTTCCCCCCAGCGCCCCATCATCGCACACCGGACCTAGACCTCGAGCGTCGGCCCGCCCCCGATCAGTCCATCCAGGGCCCCCGGGTCCCGCCCCGCCGCCGACAGACACGCGCGCAGCCACGCGTGCACCTCCCCCACGCCGAAGGGCGCGTCGGCCAGCGCGGGCAGCGGGTCGAACGCCGCGCCGACGACGCCCTCCCGGCCCACGCCCAATTTGGCCGCGCAATCCGCCAGGAACCGCTCCCGGTCTCCCGGTCGGAGGGTGTCCAGCTTGTTCACCACCACCAAGGTCGGCCGCCGGCGTGCGCGCACCCGCGCAAACTCGTCCTTCTCTCGCTGACGCACGCCGCCCTGCGCGTTCACCAGGAACAGGAACAGGTCCGCGGCGTCGAGCAGGCCACGCGTCTCGTCCGTCAGCGCGTCATCCGTGTCGCCCACCCCCGGCGTGTTCAGCACCTCCAGGCCGCGCTCCCCGGGCACCTCCCAGGCGGCCGCGCGCCGGGTCGACCCGGCGATCGGGGAGACGTTCCCGGTATCGAACCCAAAAATCGCCTTCATCGCGGCGTCCTTGCCCACGGACGGCGGCCCCACCAGCGCGAGCGTGAAGCGGTGACCCACCCGCACGCGCAAGCGGGCCACCTCCAGCACCGCCCGGAGGAGCACCGCCTCGCGCGGCCGGCTCAGGAGATACAGCAGGCCCAGCACCAGCAGCGGCCCGACAAAGAGCAGCAAGAACCGGCTCATCCCCATGAGGACTGCCTGCGCCACGGTGCGCTGGACGGCGCCGCGCCGCACGGGCTGCAGCGCCTCGCCGGGCGCTGGCGCCCACCCGGCCGCGAGCACCTCCGCGATGTCCTCGGCCGGCACCGGCCGCGGGCGCCCCCGCTTCGCCCAAGCCTCGAGAACGCGCCGCTCCGTGAAGGCCGGCTCCCCGCCCGGCGCCGCGCCCACCGACTCGGCGATGCGGTCCACCACCTCATGCCACGCGTCGGGCTCTCGCCGCCCGCGCGCGACGTTGAGCAAGGGCCGCGTCCCCGCCATGCGCAGCGCGAGCTGCAGCGACCGCGCGACCGCGTCCCGGCTCCGGCCCTCCGACGGCACCCGCAGCAGCGTGCACAAGGGGGCGAGCTCGTCCCGCCGCGCCCGGCGCAGCACCTCGGGCAAGTCCGGCGGCAGCGGCCCGGTCAACGGCCCGCTCCACCCGGAGAGGGCGTCTCGATCTCCGCGTCCAGCACGTCATCTGCCGCCCCGGCCGCGAGGGCCGCCGCCGGCGCCGCGCCGATGCCCGGCACCCCGCCGCCCCGCGCTTGCCGCGCAAAGGTCTCGAACACCGCGCGGATGTCCGCCCCGCTCACCGGCAATCCCAGCGACTCTTTCTCCATGTAGGAGACCGCCGCCCGCCCGACCCCGTAGGTGGCCGCGCTCGACACCGCCGCGCCCAACGCACTCGCCGCCACCTCTCCCAGCTGGCCGCCCGGGATCCACCCCGCCGTCTTTAGGGCGTTCGTCGCCCAACGCACGAAGCCCTTGCCCGACCCGGCGAGCGCCTCCGCCACGATGAACAACGCGAGGTCCCGATCCATGCGCCGACCGTAGATCGTCGCGATCTCGGTGATGAGCTGCACCTGCACGGCCGTCACGGCCGCCATGTCCGCGCCGGGCACCGGGATGGCCCCCGCGAGGGCCGATCGACGCGCCGCCGCCTTGATGAGCGCCTCACAGGCCAGCGCCTTGTCTCGCAGCTGGCGCGCGAACAGCATCGCCTTGCCCTGGGCCGTCAGCGTCCGAACGATCCACTCCGTCACCCCGTCGAGCCCGATGGGGCCCGCCGACAGGGCGGGCAACGGATCGAAGGCCGCCACCACGCCGTCCCCGGGCTCCACCCCCAGCTGCGCGAAGGTGGCGGAGACGAACGCCTCCTTCTGGTGCGGCCGGATGAGGTCGATCTTGTTCAGAACCACGAGCACCGGCCGCTGCAGGGCGCGAAGGGCGGCGAGGTGCGCCTTGTCATCGGCCGTGGCGCCGCCGTCGGCGTTGACGACGTAGACCGCGAGGTCCAGCTTGTGAAGCAGGGCTTGGCTCGTCGCCGCCACCTCCGCGCGCAGGTCCCCGAAGCCGGGCGCGTTCACCACCAGAACTTGCCCGGCCGTGTCCAATGCCACCGCGCGCAAGCGATCCGTGCTGCCCGGCACCGGGTCGACCTCGCCGAAGTCCACGCCAAAGAGCGCCTTGATCCCGGCGTCCTTGCCTGCCGACGCCGCACCCACGAAGGCCAGAACGACGCTCTCGCCGAGCCCGCGTGCGAGGGCCGTCTGTGCGGCGTCGACCCGCGCCGCCACATCGGCCGGGGAGAACACGAGGGACTGCGGCGCAGGCGCGTTCTGGCTCACCGGGACCTCCTGGGCGCCCCACCAGGCACGCCACGCCCACCGTGGTAACCGGCTGGTGGAGCGCCCATGACCCAGGCCATCGTCGTCGTCCTCGCTTGCGCCCTCGGCGGCCCGCTGCTGGTGGGCCTCGTCGGCGCTGCCGGTCCCCGCTGGGGGCCGCTGCCCGCCGCCGCCTGGGCGGCCATCGCGGTCGTCGCCCTCAACGCGCTCGCGTTCGTCCCCGCCGCCCGCGCCCGCACCGAGCGCTTCTACGACCTCGTCGGCGCCCTCTCGACGCTGCTCTCCTGCGCGCTGCTCGCCACCACCGGCAGTGGCGGCCCGCTCCGGTGGCTCTTTCTCGGCCTGCCCGCGCTCTGGGCACTCCGCCTCGGGGTTTTTCTCGCCCGCCGCGCGCACCGCGAGGGGGACGGGCGCTTCGACGCCATCAAGCAAAATCCCGCCCGCTTCGCCGTCGCCTGGGCGCTGCAAAGCCTCTGGGTCAACCTCACCAACCTCGCGGTCACGGCCGCAGTCCTCAGCCCCGCCGCGCCCGCGCCCGGCCCCGTCGAGGCCCTCGGCTTCTCTCTGTGGGTCGTCGGCTTCGCCGTCGAGGTCACGGCCGACGCCCAAAAAACGGCCTTCCGCGCCGTGCCGGCCCATCACGGCCGCTTCATCGGCGTCGGACTGTGGGCCTGGTGCCGCCACCCCAACTACTTCGGCGAGATCCTGCTCTGGTCCGGCCTCTTCCTCGCTGCAACCCCTCGCCTCCACGGGGTCGCCTGGCTCGCCCTCGCCTCACCGCTCTTCGTGTTCGGCCTCCTCCGCTTCGGGAGTGGGGTCCCGCTGCTCGAGGCGCGGGCCGCCGCCCGCTGGGGCCAAGACCCATCTTACCAAGCCTATCTTCGGGATGTCCCGCGGCTTTTCCCTCGCCCACCTCGTCGCAGCCCGGGATAAACGCGCCCCATGCCCACCTTCGACCCCGACGACGGCGGACGCCCCCGCCGGCGCCGCCCGCCCCCGCCGCTCAGCCCCACCACCCTGCGCGACGAGGCGCTCCGCTACCTCGAGCGTTTTCCCGCCTCTGAAGCCCGTCTGCGTGCCGTGCTCGCCCGTCGCATCCAGCGCGCCGTCGACTGGGGCCGCGGCGACGCCACCACCGCCGCCGCGTGGGTCGACGCCCTCGTGGCCGATCTTCGAGAGTCCGGGCGCCTGGACGACCCCTCCCTCGCCACCGCCATCGGCGCCGCGCTCGGCCGCCGCGGCGCCTCGGCACGCGGCATCCGCGAAAAGCTCCACCGCCGCGGCTTCCAGGCCGAGGCCTTGGGCGAGGCCCTGGCCGCCCGCGCCCCCCACGATGAGGCCGACGCCGCCCGCGCCTACGCACGCCGGCGCCGCCTCGGCCCCTTCCGGCGAGACAGCGCGTCCCGCGCCGCCTCCCGCGACAAAGACCTCGCCGCCCTCGGCCGCGCCGGGTTCTCGTTCGACCTCGCCCGCCGCATCATCGACGGGTCGGGCACCGCCGAAGAAGAGGACGACCCCAAGAACCACGGGGGCGGCCGATAGTTTAGCCGAGCCCGACGGGCGGCTGCCGGCCCGGTCGGGCCGGCACCCGGTCTCTCCGCCGGGTCGCTGCGCTCCGTGCGGCGCGGCGTCCCGCCGCTTGCACCGGCCGTTCCGGCCGCCGGCTCCGGCCCGTGCCGCGGTGGCCCCGCCCACGGCGCCTCCCGCACCACCGGGATGCGACGCCGGTCGGCGCCGTGCAGTCGGAGACGGGCGGGAGGCGCGTCACGGAGGCGCGCCCGCCGTGGACGCCCACCACCGCCGGCGACGGCCCCGCCACGCCCCAACCGGAAAGGGACCCGCCGATCGACGCCACCCGTTCGGGTCGCGGCGCGTCGGGGGCCGCGCCCGCCGGGGTCAATCCAAGGGCTGTCCGGCCAGCCACACCTCGCGCGGCGCGGCGAGCCGCGCCGGGTCCTCCCACGGGTCGCCCTCCAACAGCAGGAAGTCGGCAGGCCCCCCCGGGCGGAGCGCTCCCCGACCCGGGAACCCCCACACCGCCGCCGGCGCCGCCGTCCCCGCCTCCAGGATGGCCGCGCCATCCAAGCCAGCCGCCCCGAGCAAGTCCAGCTCCGCGGAGACAATCCCGGCCGCCGAGAGATTGCCGTGGTCTGTCCCGTACAGGACCTGGGCCCCGGCGCCGCGCAAGCGCCGCAGGTTGTCGACCGCGTTGGCCCCGCCGCCAAAAGCCGCGAGGGTGCTGATGACGAAGCGCCCCGACCAGGCCGCCACAGCCGCGTCGCCGAGCGGCGCGGTCGGCGTGTGCGCGAGGCCATCCACCCCGGCCGCCGCGGCGCGCAGCACCTCGGCGTCGGTCATGGCGTGCGCGACGACCGGCAAGCCGCGCGCATGGGCCGCCGCGACCACCGCCTCCAGCGTCTCTGTCGACAAGGACGGCGTGCCTGTGAGGGGGACCTTCACGACCGTCGCGCCGGCCGCCACGACGCGCCCGACCGCCTCCGCCGCCCCGGCCGGGTCGTCCACGGCGATGCCGTAGCCAGCCGCCCCCCAGGATGTCGTGGGGTAGCCCCCCGTCACCGTCAGCATCGGACCCGCCCACCGCACCTCGAGCGGCCCCGCGTCGTCCCCGATGGCGTCCAGCGGTGCGGCCAGGTCGACGGCGGCCGCCACCCCGCCGCGGGCCAGCGCGTCCGCCGTGGGCAGATACGCGAGATGAACGTGGCTGTCGATGAAGGCTGGGACGACCGTCCGGCCCCCGCCGTCGCGCAGCGCGGCGCCCGCACGGTCCACCGCCGGGCCGAACGCCACGATGCGGCCGCCCTCGATGCGCAGCTCAACCGCGTCGCCACCCGGCGCCCGCAGCCCCGCGAGGACCAGCACCGGCGGGGCCGCACCCCCGTCGTCTCCGCCCCCGCCGTCGGCGCCGGCGCCTGCGTCCGCCCCCGCTCCGTGGTCGACCCCACCGCCGTCCTCGCCCCGACTGTCGGACCCGCCCCGGCTGTCGGGGGACCCCGCGCCCCCCCCGAGCGGCGCGCGACCGGACGCGCATCCGAGGGTCGCGACCAGCACCATCCCGCACACGCCCGCGCGCTCGCCCATGACTGCCCCCGGAAGGCCGCCGCGGCCCCCGAAGGGGTTATCCTCGCGGGCAGGGGGTGGCCGAATGGAGTGGGTGGGCTTCGCCTTGCTCGCGGTGCTTGTGGGCTTCGCCTTCCTCGGCCTGCTGTTGGAGAGCCGGTGATCCCCTTTGAGGTGCCGCCCTGGGCCCTCGCCTGCGGCGAGGCCACCTTCGACCTCATCCTCGACCTGCGCGAGCCCGACGCCTTCACCCGCGGCCACCTCGCGGGCGCGCGCAACCTTCCCTACGGGCGGTTCCAGGCCGAGGCTCCGGGCCTCGTGCCGGAGGGCGCGACGGTGCTCGTGGTGGACCCAGGCGGTGCGCGGGCAGCCGAGCTTGCCCTCTGGCTTCGTGGGCGGGGCATCCCGGCCGCCTTCCTCGGTGGCGGGCTCAGCGCCTGGACGGGGCCCCTGGTGCGAGGCAGCGCGTGACGGACGTCTACACCACCGCAGACAGCCCGCTCCTTCCGTTCGGGGACCTGTGGGATCGCGCCCTGGCGCTGCAGGGGCCGCCGGCGATCTTCACCATGGATCCGCGCGGGCAGCTCCGCCTCAACCCCGAACGCACCCGGGACCACGCGCGGCAGGTCGAGGACGCCGGCCCGGCGGGCCCCGTGCATGCGCTGATCCGGGACCGCGCAAGCGCCTACGTCATGTACGCGTTCGCCACAGGGGCCGGGCTCCTGCGCTCCAGCCAGCGGGATGACATTCTCTGCTTCTCCAGCCAAGAGGCAGCCTTACGCGCGCTGGAGGCTCTCGGCAGACCGCCGCTGCGGGCAGCGCCCTGGCCCGATTCGCACGCGCCCACTTCCCGGTCGCCGTGAGCGGCGCTATCCTCCTCACCAGATCCGGAGTCCCCATGCGCGCCCTGTCCGTATTCCTGCTGATGACCGCCTGCGCCCCCATCAAGGCTGACCTCTCCTCCGACGGCAGCAGCGGCCTCACCCTCGGCGACACCGCCTCGCCGGCCGAAGCAGACGCAGACACCGACGCGGACACCGACGCAGACACCGACGCAGACACCGACGCAGACACCGACGCAGACACCGACACGGGCGGCGGCGGCAGCGGCGGCGGCAGCGGCGGCGGGGGCGACACCGGGACCGAGCCCGAGCCCGCCTACCCCCGCAGCTGGTCGGGCAGCCGCATCTTCGAGTTCGACGCTGGCTGCGAAGACCGCGTGGGTGAAGAGGGCATCGAAGTCTCCGAAGAGCCCGGCGCCGAGGCCCTGCTCGACGCCTGCCGCGACTGTGCGGAGGTCTACGAGGTCGAGATGAGCAAGGACAGCATCTGCGACGAGTACGTCGAGGGTGGCGTGCCGCTCTCCAACCCGGCCTACCGCGGGGTCGCCCGGGATGGGAGCCGCGTGACCATCTACGTGATCGCGGACTACGGGCGCGGCTTGGAAGCCGTGGAGCTGGGCAACGGAACCGAGGACTCCACGGGCACGACCCAGTACAGCTACGAGTCCGTCCTGAACTGGTACGGCGGGTCCTACCCGTTCACGGTCGACGCCGAAGTCACGATCCGCTGAGGGAGGCCCCCGGCGGGGGCGCAGCGGAGGGGCGTTGCGGGGAGGGTGCGCCCTCCCCGCCCCCAATGGAAAAAGCTGCGAAGGCGGCAATCCTCGGGTCGTGCGGCGGCCGTCCCGGCAGACGCTCCCCGTTGTCCAGGGTCCCGCCATTGTCCCGGTGGGAACACGGGCAACCCTGGCCGCTCGCCGCGGTGGGAGCGCAGCGGAGGGCGCCGAGATCGTCGCGGTCCCCGCGCGCCGCGCCGCCACGGGCTGGCCCGATGACGCGCAACGCACCACGGATCCGCGGCCGTATCGAACCGCTGCGCATCGCGTTTCACGGCTTTTGCCCGCCTGTACCTGCCAGCCCGCGCCAAGATCCGTCAACTCCCGTGCTCCCGCGCGCGACCTGCACTGGGTAGGAGGCCCAATGGCCACCGCGTCCCGCTACCTTCGCCTTCCGTCCCAACACCTCGGGCGTCCGGTCCACCTGTGGACGTACGGGCACTGGGGCCTGCCGGTCATCGCCTTTCCCACCGCCTCCGGCATGGCCCACGAATGGCAATCCGGCGGGGCGATCGAGGCCTTGGAGCCGTTCTTTGCCTCGGGGCGGATGAAGCTCTACTGCCCGGAGAGCAACATCGCGGAGGCGTGGTCGCACGCCGACGGGGCGGCGGGTCCGCGCCTCGCCCGGCACGAGTCCTACGAGCGCTTCGTGCGCGACGAGCTGCTGCCGTGGGTCGCCGCGGACTCGGGTGGTGCGAGCCGGGTCGGGGTCGTCGGTGCGAGCATGGGCGCTTGGTACGCCTGCAACTTCGCGCTGCGCAACCCGGAGCCGGTGGCGTGGGCGCTGTGCCTCTCGGGCCGCTACGGTCTGGACCGCTTCTTCCCCGAAGGCGTCCCCGCCGACCTCTACTACCACCAGCCGCTCTGGTACGTGCCGGGGTTGCGCGGAGAGGCGCGAGACCGCGTGCGCCGCCATACGCGCTTTACCTTTGTGGTGGGCACGGGGCCGCACGAAGGCGGCTGCATCGACGAGACGCTGGCGATCTCCCACGCGATGGCCGCGGCCGGCCTGCCCCATCTGCGCGACGTCTGGGGACGAGACAGCGCGCACCACTGGGACTGGTGGAAGCGGCAGTTGCATCTGCATCTTCACCGGCTCCTGCCGCCGCCGCCCGCCTAGCCGCCGCTCGGCGGGAAGCGACGCCAGAGAAAGTCTCGAAACCCGCTGACGAGGCGGTCTTCCACGCGGCGGGACGGGTCTTGCGCACGATGGGCGTCGAGCGTGTCGAGCCCGCCCTCGACCGCCTGCCGCACCTGCTCCCGGAACGCCCAGACGGCGTCGGCGCCCGCATCGGGAGCAGGGGGATGAATCGGGGGTCCAAACCAGAAGTACAGCCGCTCCGGGCGCGGCAGCGGAGTGCCGCCCAGCCCGCGCACCACCGGCGGGAGGGCATCCAGCGGGAGGCCCACGGCGCGCTGCGCGGCCTGCAGCAGCGGGCCCACCGGCGAGGCGAGGAGATCATCCGCGTCGTAGACGATGTCCCAGGCGTCCGAGGCGCCCATCGCCGCGAACGGGACGATGGGCACGCCGTGCGCCGCCGCGAGGCGCGCGAAGCCGGCCCGCTGCTTCCAAATGAGCTGGTGTCCCTCGCCTTTTCGCCGCGCTACCTCCCGCGACCCGCCGGGGAAGACCAGCACGCTGTGCCCCGCTCGGAACAGGGCTGCCGTGTTCTCGGGGGTGCCATCGACCACGCCCCAATCCCGGACGAAGCGGCGCCACACCGGCACCTGGAAGTGCGCGTGGTCACCCAAGCCGCGCAGCCAGAGGCCTTTTTGTTCTTGCAGGGCCAGGAAGAGGTGGGGAACGTCGAGCGCCCCGTAGAGCGTGTGGTTGCCCACGAAGAGCAGCGGCCCGGCGTTGGCGGGGACCTGCTCCATTCCCAGGAAGACGGGGGAGAACACCCGCCGGAAGGGCTCGATCAGCGCGCGGGCGAGGCGAAGCGCATCGGCGGAGGGCGGGGAGAAGGCGTCCGATTCCATCCCGTCCCCTTGCGCGCCGCAGCGAGACCCGTCAAGGGGAGACATGCGCATCGATCGGTGGCTCGCCAACCTCGGCTACGGCAGTCGCCGCGCCGTGCTCGACCTCTTGGACGACGGGCGGCTGCGCGCCGCCGATGGGGCCGTGCTCGGCCGCGGCGACCGGGTGCCGGGGCCAGGGGCGACGGTGGACGGCGCCCCCGTGGACCCGTCGCCCCCGTTCAGCGTGCTCCTGCACAAGCCCGTGGGCTACGTGTGCAGCACGCAGGACCCGGGCGAGACGATTTATGCCCTTCTCCCGCCGCGGTTCGGAGCGCGAGAGCCCGCGCTGTCCCCCGTGGGGCGGCTGGACAAGGACACGAGCGGGCTGCTGCTGCTCACCGACGACGGCACGCTGAACCACCGCCTCACCCACCCGAAGCGGCACGTGCCACGCCGCTACGAGGCCGTGTTGGCACGCCCCCTGAGCGGCGAGGAGGCCGCGGTCTTCGCGTCGGGCACGCTGCTCCTCCACGGCGAGACGACCCCCTGCAAGCCGGCGCGCCTGGAGCGGTTGGGCAGCCACCGCGCGGCGGTGTGGCTCACCGAGGGGCGATACCACCAGGTGCGGCGGATGTTCGCCGCTCTCGGCAACCACGTCGACGCGCTGCACCGAAGCCACATGGGCGGCCTCGGGCTCGACGGCCTGACCGCGGGGGCGTGGCGCCCGGTTGACGCTGCGGACCTCACGCGCTGCTTCGCGGCCGACGAGTAAGCGCCGCCTCAGCCGCCGATGCTGCCCTTGAGCGAGCCATCGGCCAACGCCGCCGCCGTCTCTACCGCGCCGCCCAGCAGCCGGCCGCGGACGAACACCTGCGGAAACGTGGGCCAGCCGGACCACATCTTGACCGCGAGCCGGGGCTTCCACTGGCTGAAGTAGCTCCCGTACTCGAGGTACGTATACGGCACTCCGGCCTCCGCAAGCGCCTTTCGGGCGCGACGCACGAAGGGGTTGTGGGCCATCCCGACGACGACCACCGGGTCCCGGGCGACCGCCGACGCGACCTCGCGGATGGTGTCAGGGTGGAAGCGGCTGATGGCGGCGAGCGCGCGCTCCGAGGGGGCGTCGTGCAGCGGGCGTGGATCCATGGGTGTCCCTCCGGCGCCCTGCGCTAACCCGCACCCAGCGACGCGGGGCCGACAAGCCGCCGGGGCCTCGTTAGACCCCGTGCGGAGACTCAACCGTGCGCCGCCTCTCGTTCGTGGCCCTCGCCCTGCTCCTCGCGTGCAACGCCGGCACCGAACCCGCTGCGCCGCCGGCGGACGCGGGTTCTGCCCCCATCGCGGCCGCCGAAGAAGCCACCCCATCGCCCCCGGCAGCACCCAGCGCGCCGGCCGCCGCCACCGATCGCATCGACGTCGCCGGCCTGAAGGCCCGCCTCGCCGATGGCGCGCGGGTCATCGACGTGCGCGCACCCGCGGAGTACGCCGCCGGCCACGTTCCCGGCGCGATCAACATCCCCATCGACCAGCTCGAAGCACTCTTCTCGCAGGTCACATCGGATCCGGCCGCGCCGGTCTACTTCATCTGCGCCGTGGGCGGCCGCAGCGCACGGGC
Source organism: Alphaproteobacteria bacterium (assembly GCA_040373935.1). Classification (GTDB taxonomy): domain Bacteria; phylum Myxococcota_A; class UBA796; order UBA796; family UBA2385; genus JBEIVK01. The sequence goes on along the minus strand of JBEIVK010000001.1, from coordinate 15,540 downwards.
GGTGGAGATCGCGCGGGCGCGCGGCTTGGCGTCGCCCGTCAACGTCGAGGGCGGCACGATGGCCTGGGTCAGCGCCGGGTACCCGGTCGAGTAGGTGGCGCGTCGCTGGCGGATTCCGCTCTTTCTGCGCGGATTGTTCTTCTTCGGGCTGGCCTTCGCGGTCACGCTCGGCGTGGCTGTCTGGCCGCGGTGGGTGGCAGAGCGCGACGCGACCATCGCGCTGGCGGAGGCCCATCGGACCCACGCCGTCGCGCACCCCGGGTGGAGCTTTCCGGCCCGCATCTGGTCGGCTCCGGCCTCGGTGGAGCTCCCGAAGGAGCGCCGCCTCGCGCATGCGAAGGCCCGCGGCTACACCGAGGCCTGCCCGCCCACCGAGCCCGGGTCGTTCTGCGCCAAGACGGGCGACGTCAAGGTGCGCGGCGGGGTCGTTCCGGCGGGACGCCTGGAGGCGAGCGGCGCTGCCGGGGCGGGGCCGCTCGACTTCGAGCCGGTTCTTCTGGGCTGGCTGGTGGGTCCGGACGCGGAGATCCGCGTCCATCTCCCGCTCGCCGAGGCACCACCGCACCTCATCGCGGCCTTGCTCGCCGCCGAAGACCAGGACTACGAGAGCCACCGCGGCGTGAACCTCCGCGGGGTCGCGCGCGCGGCCTGGGTCAACCTCAGCGGCAAGGGCATGAAGCAGGGCGCCTCGACGATCACGATGCAGGTCGTCCGCAACCTGAGCCAACGCAAAGACAAAACGCTCCAACGAAAGCTGCAGGAGATGATGGCGGCGGTCGCCCTCGACAGCCACCTCGGCAAGGACGGCGTGCTCCAGATGTACCTGGACGCCCCGTACCTCGGCCAGGACGGCAGCTTCTCCATCTGCGGTTTCCAGGCCGCCGCCTTCTACTATTACGGCAAGGATGCCCGGAGCCTCAGCTTGGGCGAAGCCGCGACGCTGGCGAGCATCCTGCCCGCCCCTGCCCGCTTCGCGCCGGACCGCGCGCCAGAAGAGGCGAAAGCCCGGCGAGACCGCACGCTTCGCGCCATGCAAGCCCGCGGATGGGACGCCGCGGCGGTGGAGGCGGCGCTCGCGGAGCCGGTGGTCGCCTCGCCGCACCACCTGCCGGAGCCGGTGCACCCTGCGTACCTCCAAGCGACCCGCGCGTGGCTGGAGCAATCGGTCGGGCCGGCGGTGCTGTACGGCGCGGGGCTCGAGGTCCACACGGCGATGGACCTCGTGGCGCAGACCGAGACCGAGCGCCTGCTGCCCGAGCGCGTCGCCTATCTGGAGAAGGTCGTCGGGCGAAACGGCAAGGAGCCCTTGCAGACCGCGACGGTGCTCATCGAGCCTTCGACCGGCTATCTCGTGGCGAGCTACGGCGGATCGCAGGTCCTGCCCACCGACTTTTCACGGGCCACCCAGGCAAAACGCCAATCCGGCAGCTCGATCAAGCCGATGGTGTATGCGCTCGCGTTCTCCCAGGCTGGGTCAGACGGAAAGCCCGCGTGGAAGGCATCGGACACGGTCCCCAACGAGCCGCGGACCTTCCCAGGGACGAACGGTTGGCGGCCGCGCAACATCAGCGGGGACTACAGCGTCACGAGCGCCCTCGCCCAGGGGCTCGCATGGAGCCAAAACGTGGCCACGGCGTCGCTTCTGGAGAAGGTTGGGGGCCCGCCCGCTTTCATCACGTTCGCGCAGCGCTTCGGATTCGACACCGCGCTGTGGCCCGCAGAGATGGGCCTCGCGCTCGGCCAGGGCGAGGTGACGCCGCTCGAAATGGGCCGATTCGTGGGCACGGTCCTGGCTGGTGGCACGCTTGTGGACGGCCGTCCCGTCGTGCAGGCGGTGGACGCCGCTGGTCAGGTACGGGTCTCTCCGCAGGGGTCCGGCGAGCGCGTCATCAGCCGCGAAGCCGCCGCGCTCACGCGCGACCTGATGCGCCTCGTGGTCGAGGTCGGCACGGGCGGCGCGGCGCGCGGGGGAGGCGGCCACCCGGGCTACAGCGGCCCCGTCGTCGGCAAGACCGGCACGACCGACAGCGAGAAGGACCTCTGGTTCGTCGGGGGGACGGCCCACTACGCGGGGGCGCTCTGGCTCGGCTACGACGAGCCAAAGCGCATCGGCGCATCCGCGAGCGACCTCGCGGCCCCGCTCTGGGGTTGGTGGATGCGCGCCGTCCATATGGGCCTGCCCGTGGTGGAGCTTCCCGGCGAAAAGACAGTCCGCAAGGGCATCTGTACGGTTACGGGAAAGGTCCCGAACGCCACCTGCCGGGGCATCGGTGCGCCCTTCTTGCCCGGGGATGGGCCGAAGGGTGGCTGCTCGATGGACCACCCGCCGCCACCGCCACCGGAGGAGGGAGCCCCGGGCGGGGATGGCCGGGAGAACCTCTGGGAACGCCGGGCCCGCGTTGCCGCTGAGAAGGAAGCGGAGACGGCCGCCCCCGGTGCGGGCGGGGACGGCTCGCTCCCCCCCGAGATGTAGCGGCCTACTGCACGTCGATGCGCGCGGTCACGGCGACGACCACCGCGGCAGACACCGCGAGGATGGCCGTCGCGGCGGGCACGGAGAAGACGCCGACCACCAGGAGGCCGAGGCTGCCCATCGAAGCCATCGCGCTGGCGAGAATCAGGGGCTCGGGCTGGAACAGATCGCGGAGGTTGGCGGTCGACATTTGGGCTCCTCGGTGGTGTTCCAGGAGACGGATCGGCCCCGCGTCGACATGATACCGGACGAACACGTATGCGAGCGACTTCAGCGCAGACTGCGGATCGGCCGCTGGACAACGCAGGTCCCCGCGAGCAAATCTCCAATCCGACGAGCATCGGGGCCGGCGAGGATCAATGCGACGTCGACGCAGGCGCTCACCAGCAGCAGCGCCCACCCCGTGAGCTCCAGCCCCGGGACGATGGCGAGCGCGAAGCCGGCGACGCTCGGGGCGTTTCGTAGCGCCGCTTGGCGGGGGGTTGGCGGCGCGCCGGTGTTGGCGTCCACCACGGTGAAGCCCGCGAGGCGCTTGCCCGGGCTGTACCGGCCGCCGTGGCGATCTCGCAGCGCGTAGAACGCCGCCCCCGCCAGCCCCGTGAGCATCCCCAACGGCGGAACAAGGACGAAAGCCATCTCCGCGGCCAACAGCAGGCCCAGCTCCGGCGCGCTGCCGAGCACCCGAAGGACGCGGTGGCTGGTGGTCGGCGTCGAGGACCGCGCCGCGCAAGCACACGCCGATTCAGAGGAACAACGCGGACACGGGGGAACCATGTCGCCGGTACGGCGGTGCGGCCCGCCTTGTTGCCCGTGTCCGGACACCTGTCCGAAAACCCGGACAGTGTCGGACAGATGCTCGCCCGTAAGTGGCTGAACTCGCTGGGGCCCGAACCATGCATGCGGCGTTTGGACCGGAGCACCCATGTCCTCGTTCTGCCAGAACTCCCCGTCTCCATCCACCCCCACCTCCTCCCAAGCGCAGTCCGTCACCGCACGCAGCCGGTCCTCCGCGCCGCGCGGCAACGCCGCTGCCGCCGCCGCGATCCCCGCCGTCGCCAGCCCGGACGCGCACGTCCAGGCGTGGCTGAGGGCGCCCGCCGACCCGGCGTTGCGCGCGCCAGTCGCGGGTCTTGCGCCAGCGGAGGCCACCGCGCTGTCCAACGACACCCTGGGCGCCCTGCTCGACGCCGCTTTGCCTCCGGGCAGCGCGGTCGCAGTCCGGGTGGCCCGCGGGCTCGGCGTCGAGCTCGCCGTGTCCGAGCAGGCGGCAGCCACGCTGGCTCGGCCCACGGCCGACCACCTCTCCCTCCGCATCGAGGGGAGCATCGGCCTCAGCGCCGGCGTCGCCGAAGGGCTCCTGGGCACGGACGCCCACGGACGGCCCATCGCCGGGCAGCTCATCTCGGCGGGGGCGGCGTTCACGGTCGACACCATGGAGCAGCTCGACGCGCCAATCAGCCCGGAGGGGCTCCTGCCCCTTCTCGCGAGCGGAGTCCCGGTGGTGGCGCTCGCCGGGCCAGGCGCAACGGCGGTCCTCGGGCCAGCGCTGGCCGCCGCCTTGCCCGGCGCTTGGTCGCATCAGGTCGCGGTCACCCAATCGGCGAGCGCGTCGGCCACCCAGGTGCTCGACCGCGCCGGGGCGGACGCGCTGGACGAGGCCGGCGAGGATGACCCGGGCTGGCTCGGTCGGGCGCTGCGCGAGCTGCTCCCCGACGCGGTTTCCTGGGGGGCCGAAGCCGGCGTGGCCGCTCGGTGGGAGGCGGGCCCGGCAGGCAACTCCGTCACGCTGTCCGGCGCGCTGTCGGCGGTGCTCCAGGCGCGCTGGGAGGATCTGCCATTCATTCCCGACGCGCTCGAAGGCCCGGCGGCCGTCCTCGGGATGCCCACGGCCGACGAGCTGGACGTTGGCTGGGACGCCGAAGGCGCAGTGGAATGCACCGTCGGATTGGACGACGGCAGCGTCGCGCTGGCCGCCGGGACAGACTGCTGGGAGTACCCCTCCCTCTCGGCGTTCGCGGCTGGCCTGCGCGGCTCGGCCGCGCCCAACGCCGCGGTCCGCTGCGACCTCGAGGCCCCGGCGCCCGACCCGCTCCCCGTTGGTCCCGGCTGGGCCGCCCTCGCGCGGGCTGCCGGCCTACAGCCGGGGGTCACGAGCGGTCTGCTGGAGGCCCGCACCGCGGTCACCCTCGCAGCCCCAGGCGCCGCCACCAGCGCGGTTCGCCAAGCACCCGACGCCCCTTCCGCCGCCCGCGCGCTCGCCGCGCACGCCCTCGGCGCGCCCTTGCCGGACTGGGCCGCCGGCCTTGAGGCCACCTTGGAGCGCGCCGCCAGCCTCGCGCCGAATGGTGGCCTCGAGTCCGTGGTCGCGACCGGGACCGCCCGCGCCGGCATCGGCGGCACGGTCGATGGCGGGGCGCTCCTGCCCGTCACCGGTACCGCCGCGGCGACCGCCGGGCAGACGGTCGAGATCCGCCTGCAGGGCGCAGAGGCCCGGCAAGCCGCCTGGCGCGCGCTCGGGGGGCCGGCATGAGCCGGCGCGGCTCAGCGCGCGCCCGCGGGTGGCGCCGGTGGCGGGGCGTCCCCTGCGTCGATGCGAATCTCCAGGCCCCGCGCGCCGGCGCCACCGTCGACGGGCCCTCCGGCGGAGAAGCCAATCCGCTCGCCACGATCCGGGCGCCCGTTGCCGTCGGAATCCTCGACCGCCTGCACCACCACGGGCCCCAGGCCCGGCGGCAGCTTCACCCGGAACGCCCCCGGAGCCGCGATGGTCGCGGTGGTCACGAGCACGAGCTCACCCCCGCCCTGGTCCGGGGGAGGCGGCAGGACCCGCAGCAGGATGGTGCCGCTGCAATCCGCACAATGCACCACTCCTTCCACCGACGGGCCATCTCGCAGCGTGTCCTGCGGGTGCAGCGGGTCGAGCGCAGCGTCCGCCGGCTCGTCGGGCGGCGGTCCAGCGGGCGGTGCCCCGGGCCCAGCGGACGGGGCGTCGGGCCCCGCGGAGAGGCCCCCCGCGGGGCCGGGGCCGGTCTGCCCCCCAGGCGGCGGGGTTTCGAGGGGGCGAACACAGCCTCCGAGCACCCCACCCACAGCGATCATCTGGATCCAGGTCCGCATCCGCAACTCCAACTATACGCTCGGTGCCTCGTCGTCCTCGACGTCGATTCCCACCTCTGTGCCCGGGCGCCCACCGCAAGCGTCGGCGAGCTGCGTCGCCTCCCGGGCGAGGTCGCGCCAGCCCGCGCGTGCGCAGGTGGCCGACAGGCGCTCCAGGGGCAACCAGAGGTCCGCGTTCGGGCTCTCTCCCACGCCCGCAGCCCGAGCCGCGACGAAGGCCTGCCCGCAAGCCGCCTGATCCCCGGCTTCGGCGAGGGCCAGGGCCCGCAACAGCTGAAGAGGGCCCCAGGCCCAATGGGCCGCGGGCAGCTGGGCGGCGGCGCCTGCCGTCTCGCGTGCGACCAACGGAGCGTCCCCACGCCGCAGCGCGAGCAACGCGAGGTGCAGCCGGGCCACCCCGGAGAGCTGTCCCCAGCCGCGGCTCTCGGAGCGCTCGGCGGCCCGCGCGTACGCCAGCGACGCTGCGCCGACATCGCCGCGGTACCGCGCAACCTCTCCGAGGTTGTGATCACACGCGACCTGAAGGCGGTCTGCCCCCAGGGTTGCGGCCAGGGCCCGCGCGGTCGAAAAGAAGCGCTCCGCCAGTTCGAGGCGCCGCCGCCCCAGGTGGACGAGCCCCGCCGCCCAGGTCGCCTGCGCGATGAGGCGGGTGTCTCCGCTGCGCGCCGCGATCTCTCGCAGGCGGGCCACATCGGCCTCGACGCCCGCGGCCACACCCGCCGCGAGGCGCGTCTCCACCCGGCCGACCAGCGCGGTCACGAGCGCGCGGAGGTCGGTCGGCGCGGCCAGCGAGAGCATGCGTCCGTAGTGGTCTGCCGCCGCGGCCGGCCGCCCTTCGATACGGTCCAGAACCGCTTCTCCATGGGCGATCTCCATGAGGCCAGGCGTGTCGGAGGTGGCGTCGAAGACCTGGCGGGCGCGGTCCAGTTGCCGCCGGGCGTCGTCGGTGGCCCCCCGCTGCACGGCGACGCGCGCGCCCACCACCCACAGCCGGGCGCGCGAGAGGCGGTCCAGCCGGTCCAATGCCAAGGCAGCGTCGACAGCAGCCTGGGCGTCGGCCGGCCGTTCGAGCTCGAGCAAGGACTCGGCCACGAGCTGCCACGCCTCGACGCGGGCGGAGGCCACGTCGGCCTGCTCGGCAGCGAGGAGCCCGAGGCGCGACGCATCAAAGGCGAGGCCTGCGCGCCCCTGCACCAGCAGCCGCCGCGCCGCACGCAGCAGCGGCACCAGGGCGCGATCCGCCTGCGCCCCGTCGAGCAGATGGCGGCCGAGCGGGAGGTCCACATCCGCGCCCGTCTGGCGTCCCAGGGCCTCCCACGCCGCGCCGAGACGGCGGTGCAGGGGCGTGGCCGTCCCGCCGGCGCGGGCCAGCGCGGCACGCCGGACACCGCTGTGCTCGAACACGAGCCGATGGCCACGCTGGCGCACGAGCCCCGTCGCCAGCAGCGCCTCCAATCCTTCATCGGCCACTGCGCGCACCACGCCAACCGGGGGTTCGGTGCCCGCGAGCGCAGTCACCACCAAGGCCTCCTCGGCGGCGGCAGGGTCGTCGGTCGTCGAGATGGCAGCGAAGACGCGGCGCTCGATGAGGCGATCGAGGTCCGGCTCCAGCTCGTCTTCGAGAGACACGTTCGGCACCAGCGCGCACCGGCCGCCGCCCAACGGGACGAGCAGGTCCCGAGCGGCCCAATCGCGCAAAAGCGTGGTGAGCCACGTGACGCTGCCCCCAGACGCCTCCGCGACCTGCCGCGCGAGGGCGGCTTCGAGCCCCAAGCCGTCGACGAGCCCCGCCCCGAGCGTCGCCGCGTCCAGCGGGGGAAGGTCCATTCGGACCGCCCCGCGCGCCTCCAGCTCGGCCACCCGCGCGGCCAGAGACGCATCCTGCGCCAGCGCCTCGACGGAGAGCGTCGCCACCAGCAACACCGGCCGGGTGCCGACGGAGCGCTCGAGCAGCGCGGCGGCGATGGCGAGCCCGTCGCCTTCCGCCCGCGCGTTGTGGGCATCCTCCAAGACCAGACACGCGCCCCCGCGCCAGCCCCGCGCATCGAGGTGCCGGTACAGCCACGCGAGCCCGACCGCGGCGTTCGCGGGGGGCTCATCGGCGCGCGCGTATCCACACCAGCGGGCGAGGACGGCGGCCTCCGCGCTCACCGCCGGCACCTCCACCTGACGGTCCCGCGCGAGCCAACCCGCGAGGCGCGCCTCCGCCTCGGTGCGGGTGTCGCTCCAGGCCGAGAGCAGCTCCAGCACCGCGCCGCGGTAGCCGTCATCGGGCTCTGCCGGGTCCGAGTACCGGAGCACGACCGGCTCCATGTGGCCCCCTTCGTCGAGCGCCCGGGCCGTCCCCTCCACCAAACGGCTCTTGCCACTGCCCGCGGGGCCCACCACGAGCACGACCTGGGGCTCACCCGCCGCCACGACGTAGCGCGCACGCCGCCAGAGGCGCTGCCGCTCGGTGTCTCGGCCGACGAGCGGCGGGTCCCGCAGCGCGAAAAGCGACGGCGCCGGCCGCAGCGCGGGCTCCGAGCGGGGGCTGGGCGTCGGCTCGCGGGAGATGGGGCCAGGCGGAACCCGGTGCCACACGGGTACGCCCGCGGCGCTGGCGCCGCCGTAGCCGACGGGGGCCTCCACCCACCACTCCGGGTGGGTCGTCGTGCGGCCAAGGAGGCTTGCATCGCCCAACGGGTCCGTCGAGAGGGTGGGATCCAGCCCCTCCGCAGCGGCCGCGAGGGCACGCCGCGCGTCTGCGGCGCGGTCAAAACGGCCGCGAGGCTCCACGCAGAGCAGGACATCCACCAGCTCGCGCAAAGCCGCCGGGAGGGCGTGCGCGGCGGCCGCGGGGCCGCGGGGGCCGCCCGCGCGCCGCACGCCAAGGATCTCCGCGAGCAGCAACCCTACGGCATAGAGGTCTGTCCAAGGGCCCAACTCCTGCGCCCTGCCCCGCAGCTGCTCCGGAGCCATCCAATCGGGGGTGCCCGCGATGCCTCGCCGGTCCATGGCGAGCTCACTCAAGGCCCCGGCCACGCCAAGGTCAGCCACCCAGGCATCAGGGACCGCCGGATTGCCGTGCAGAAGTACGTTCTCTGGCTTGAGGTCTTGGTGCAGGAGCCCGCGGGCGTGCAACGCGCCCAGCGCCTCCAACACGTGGTCCATCACCCGGAGCGCGACCGACAGCCGGGCGCCGCGGCGCAACAGGTCCCCCAAGCTCCCGTGCGCCGCGAAGGCCAGAGCCGCAAAGGGCTGCCCACCCGCCAACGTGCCGCGGTCCAGGACCGGCACGATGCGCGGGTGCGGAACGGCGGCCGTCAGCGCGATCTCCCGGGCAAATCGAGCACGGAACCGCGGGAGCCGGGCCAGGGAGTCCCGTGCGATTTTCAAGGCGACCGGGCACTCCCGGGTTGGGTCCCATGCCGCCCAAACGGTCCCGGTGGCGCCCTCGCCCACGAGGCGGAGGTTCATCCACGGCTCGACGCCGGCGGGCGGCTGCACCCGGGGCGCTCGCTACAAGCCGAACTGGACGGCGCGGCCGAGCTTCTCGGAGAACAGTCGGCCGAGCAGCTGGAGCATCGGCTCCGCGGTGTCCCGCTCCACCCAAGCGCCGCCGACGCGCCGGAAGTGCCACGCCCGCAGGTTGGCCGACAGCCACAGCTCGTGCGTCGGCGTCTGCTGAGAGAGCACAAAGGTCCCGCCCGCCTCTTCGAAGACGACCTCGAGGCTCCCGGGGATCAGGCGGGCGTCGATCGCGTCTTCGTCCAGAACGTCCACCTGGGACGTGAGGGCTTCGAGCACGTCGGTGACGGCGCGCCGGAAGTCACTGTCATCGCGGAATTCACTGGCCATCCGGGGCCTCCAGGGTTGCGGCCGGGGCCTACCCGGGCAGGGTGGGCGCGCAAGTCAGCGCGACAGGAGGGCTTCGAGGCGGGCGAGCGCGTCGTCGATGTCCGCCATTCCGACCGCACCGACGCTGAGGCGGAACCACCCCGTGTCGCCCGGCATGTCGAAGGCCTGGAAGGGCACCACCGCGACGCCCGCCTGCTCCAACAGGAGACGCCGCACCGACTCGTTGGTGGGGGTGGCCTCGCGGCCGACGAGGCCCACCCAAAACGACAGGTAGATCGCGCCCTGCGGGGCGATGGCATCCACCGGGAGGCCCCGGGCCTTCATGGCCTGGATGCCCGTGTAGAGGCGGCCCAGGCGCGCGCCCACGGCAGCGTTCAGTGCGGCGACGCCCGCGTCGAGGGACGCGCGGTCTGCGAGGAATGCGGCCGTGGCAACCTGCTCGGCGCGCGGGGCCCACGCGCCGATGTGCCCGACCAGCGCCTTCATCCGCTCCTGCAGGTGCGGCGGCAGCACGGCCCAGCCCACGCGGAGCCCCGTGCCGGCCAGCCACTTGGAGATGGCATCGACCTGCACGACGTAGGGCGCGCACTCCGGCACCAGCGCGACCGGGTTGTGATGGGACACCCCCGGCTGGGTGAGCAGCCAATACACTTGGTCGAACAGCAGGATGCACGGCTCGGCGCGGCCGCGGTTCTCTTCCACCAGGGCCTGCGCGATGCCGCGCAGCACCTCCGGCTGAATGGCGGTGCCCGTCGGGTTGAGCGGGCTGTTGAGGATGACGAGGCGGGCCCCGCGCATCGCCGCGCGAGCGGCCTCGACGGTGGGGAAAAAGCCATCCTCGGCGCGCGTCGGCACGAAGTGGTGGTCTGCACCGAACAGCTGCGCGTAGTACCCCGTATTCCACCCCGGCAGGAAGGACACCGTCTTGTCCCCCGGCCGGACGAACATCTGCCACGTGGCGAAGATGGGCGGCCGGGCACCGGAGCACACGCAAACGCCGTCGGGCCCGTAGTCCAGGCCCAAGCGCTCCCGGTAGAGGTCTGCCACCGCCTGCCGGAGCGCCGGCATGCCCTCGGCCGGCGGGTAGTTGGTCTCGCCGCGGGCAAGCGCGCGCCCGATCTCGGCCGACAGCCCGGGCGGGATCGGGAACTGCGCGGGCGCAAAGTCACCGACGGTGAAGTCTGCGACCGCCGCCCCTGCAGCCTTGAGCTGGCGCACCTGTTGGGCGATGCCGAGGATCAAGCTCCCCTGCATGGCGGCGATGGTGGGAGTGACCGCGGCGCGCATGGCGGCGCGCGGGTCGGCGGGGAGGTGGTCGGCGATGCGGACAGTCATGGCGGCCGCGTCCTAATGCGGTGGCGACGGGTCGGCCCCCCGCGCGCGGCACACGCCCTTGACCCAGCCCCGGATGGCCCTATGTGTGCTCCGTCCCCTTCCCCGAACGGAGCCCCTCATGGCTCGTCTGCTCCCGGCCCTCGCGCTCGCGCTGGCCTCCTCCGTCCCCTTCCTGCCGCGCACGGCCGACGCCGGCGCCCCCGTGGAGTCCGCCGTGTCCAGCCCCGTTTCCCTTCCGCTGCAGCAGCTCGACGGCTCTCCCATGGCGGCCGCGGCGCTGCAGGGCAAGGTCGTGCTGTTCGTCAACGTCGCGAGCATGTGCGGTCTCACCCCGCAGTACAAAGGCCTGGAGGCGCTGTACGACGAGAAGAAGTCCGATGGGCTGGTCATCGTCGGCGTGCCGTGCAACCAGTTCGGGGGGCAGGAGCCGGGCGCACCCGCAGAGATCGCCAGCTTCTGCCAGATGAACTACGGCGTCAGCTTCCCGCTGCTCGCGAAGCAGGACGTCAACGGGGCGAAGCGCAGCCCGCTGTATGCCTCGCTCGTGGGCTCGGCGGCCGGCGGCGGCGGCGACATCTCCTGGAACTTCGAGAAGTTCCTCGTGGGGCGGGACGGCAAGGTGGTCGCGCGCTTTGCTCCCACCACCAAGCCGGACGACCCGAAGCTCCGCGCCGCCATCGACGCTGCGCTCGCCGCGAAGTAGGGCTCGCCTCGTCCGCGCCGCCCTCCGGCCCTGCGGGCCGGAGAGGGCTTGGCCACGTCGTTCTTCATCAATCTACCGGTTCGCGACCTGCCACGGAGCCAAGCGTTCTACCTCGCGCTGGGCTGGACCTTGGTCCCGGCGTTCACCTCGGAGGCGGCCGCCTGCTTCCACGTGGACGGGCCGCTGTACGTCATGCTGCTCACGCACGGGCACTTTTCGCAGTTCACCCCGAAACCCATCGTCGACGCCCGGTCGTCCACGGCCGCCCTCCTCGCGTTGTCCTGCGACTCGGTGGATGCCGCGAAGGCCATGTGCGAAACCGCGTTTCGCGCCGGAGGGGCCCCGCTGCGCGACCCCCAAGACCTCGGCTTCATGTTCTCCTGGGCCTTCCAAGACCCGGACGGCCACACCTGGGAGCCGTTCTGGTTCGACCCGGCAGCGGCGCCTCCCAGCCCCGCCTGACGCACCGCGCGTCAAATCCCCAAAATGCCCTTGAGTCCAATGGCGATCTGGGGCGGCGTGCGCCCGGCGCACGCGATGGTGTGCTCGGCCAGCCGGTAGGCGTCTTCCCGCTCCTGCAACATCGGCTGGATGCCCAGCGCCGTCACGACGCTGCCGCGCTGCATGAACCACGGCCACCGCCCCGGGCGCTGGTCCAGCTCCCGGCGGATGTTTCGCGCGAGGTCTGCCAAGGGCCACTGGAGGTACACGGTGCAGGCCGAGGCCCGGATGGCCTCGAGGTTGCCGGGGTGCAGCAAGGCACCCTCGCCCAGCGCGATCACGCCATAGGGGCGGTCTGCGAGGGCTTGGGTGAGCACGTCCTGCTCGACGTGCCGATACTCGCAGCTCCCTGCCTCCAGGACGAGCTGCGACACGCTGCGGCCGGCGCGGTGCTCCACCCGGCGGTCCAGATCCACCGAGGGCAGTCCGGTGAGCGCGCCGAGCGAGGACGCCACACGGTCACAGAGGCTGCCCATGAAGCCCCACAACACGATCGGCCGGTCGAGTTGGGTGCTCGGGTGATGGTCGTAGTAGCCGTCCATTTTGCCTCCCTCACCCCGGTATCCCAGCCCCACGGAAGGGCCCGCGGCCCCGACGGGTTGACGACCGGCCGCGGGGTGCGCAGCGTCTCCCCCGCCCAGAGGTCCCGATGCGCATTCGTTCTGCCGTGCTCCTCGTCGCGGGCGCCGTGCTTGGCGCCGCCGCCGTCGCGATCCCCACCCTCACGCGCGACGCGGACGCCCGCCCCGCCGTCGAGGCCACCCCCGCCGCGCTCGCCACCGGCACGCCGCGGGCCGAGGCGCCGCTCGCCCCCTTGCACTACGACCCGCGCGTCTCGCTCGCCCCGCTGGTGGACCGCCTGGGCCCCTCGGTCGTGCACCTCGACGTCTCCCAGGAGGTCGAGGTTCCGTCGGTGCATCCATTCTTCGGGATGCCCTTCTCCCTGCCGGGGCCGGACGACGGCCAGCGCCAGCTGCGCAAGGGCCAGGGCAGCGGCTTCTTCGTCAGCGCGGACGGCTACATCCTCACCAACAACCACGTGGTCGACGACGCGCGGGAGGTCACGGTCCGCCTCGCGGACGAGCGCACCTTCCCCGCCCGCGTCGTCGGCCGGGACGCCAACACCGACGTCGCGCTGGTCAAGATCGACGGCGGCCACACGTTTCCCGCGGTTCCGCTCGGGGACAGCGGTGCCCTGCGCGTGGGGGACTGGGTGGTGGCCATCGGAAACCCATTCGGCCTGGACCACAGCGTCTCTTCCGGCATCGTCTCCGGCAAAGGGCGCGACATCGGCGCCGGCCCCTACGACGCCTTCCTGCAGACGGATGCCAGCATCAACCCCGGTAACTCCGGCGGGCCCCTGTTCAATCTCGCCGGCGAGGTGGTCGGCATCAACACCGCCATCATCGGGCAGGGCATCGGCTTCGCCGTGCCCATCGACATGGTGAAGTCGATGCTCGACGACCTGAAGGCCGACGGCCGGGTGAACCGCGGCTGGGTGGGCGTCGCGCTGCAGGACGTCGAGCCCGGCATGGCCGACGCGCTCGGCCTGCCCAACGAAAAGGCCGCGGTCGTGGGCCGGGTCTACCCCGACACCCCTGCGGCCAAGGCCGGTCTCCAGCCCGGAGACGTCGTCACCGCCATCGACGGCAAGGACATCTCCGGGGCCGACGCCCTCATCCGCTCCATCGGCGCGCGCCGCCCCGGCGAGTCGGTCACCCTCCGCACCGTCCGCAACGGCAAGGCGCGCGAGCTGCGCCTGACCTTGGGGGCGCGCCCCGACGCCGCAGCCCTGAGCAACGCCGAGCCGCGCACCCCCTCACCGTCCGCGAGCGAGGCCCCCGCGGGCCCACGCCTCGGCATCACCGTGCGCGCCGCAGCCGATGCCGGCGCCGAAGGCCAGGGCCTCGTCGTGATGCGCGTCGACCCGAGCGGCCCAGCCCACCAGCGCCTCGCCCCGGGAGATCGCCTCCTCACCGTCAACGGCGAGCCGGTACGCGCCGCAGCGGACCTCCCGAAGGCCCTCGCCCGAAACCCCAAGGGCGCCGTGGTGGTCGTCGAACGCCGCGGCGGAGAGACGGTGGTGCAAATCCCCTTCCCGGCCCGCTGAGCACCGCGCGCCCCGCCGGTTAGGGCCGAGCTTCGGAGCTTCCATTGCGCGTCGTCCTCTCTTGGTCCAGCGGCAAAGACAGCGCGTGGGCGCTCAGCGTCCTGCGCGGCACCCCCGGCGTCGAGGTCGTCGGCCTGCTCAGCACGGTCAACGAGGCAGCCGGCCGCGTCGCGATGCATGGGGTCCGGCGCACGCTCCTGGCCCAGCAAGCCGCCGCCGTCGGCCTGCCGATGCACGAAGTCGGGCTGCCCTGGCCCTGCGACAACGCAACCTACGAGGACCGCGTCGGCGCCGCGCTCGCCGCAGCCCGCGCCGCCGGCGTCGACGCCATCGCCTTCGGGGACCTCTTCCTCGCCGACGTCCGGGCCTACCGTGAGGCCCAGCTCGCCCGCGCCGGCTTGCACGGGCTGTTTCCGTTGTGGGGCCAGCCCACCGGCCCGCTCGCCGCCGAGATGCTCCGCGCCGGCCTGCGCGCGCGCCTCAGCTGCATCGACACGCGCGTCGTGCCAGCCACCCTCGCCGGCGCCGCCTTCGACGACGCGCTGCTCCAGTCCCTGCCAGAAGGCACAGACCCGCTGGGCGAAAACGGCGAGTTTCACACCTTCTGCACCTGGGCGCCCGGCTTCGCCCGCCCGGTCGATGTCGAGGCCGGCGCGGTCCACACCGACGGCGCGTTCACCTTCACCGACCTCATCCCCGTCGGCGATGGCGCGCATGGGTGAGCCTTTCTCTTCGGAGGGCAGGGGGGCTGCGCCCCCCCGCAACGCCCCCCCGACCACCGCCGCCTCCGGCCTGCCCGCCCGCGCTGTGCGGGGCGCCGCCTGGGCCGCGGGCGCCGTCGTCCTGGTGCACCTTCTCGCCATCGGGCCGCTGGGAATCCCGGTGGAGGTCGTGCTCCCGGGCGGCCCCGCGCCGCGCACGCTGCCCATCGCCGCCACGGCCCTCGCGGCCGCGGCGCCCTTCCTGCCCGCCGCCGTCGTGCGGCATGCCGTCGGCCTCGGCCGCCAACGGCACTTCCAGGCGCTCTGCGCCGCGGTCGCCGTGCTCAGCCTCGGCGGCCCCCTGCGCCAAGACGGCGCCGCCCTCCAGGCCGTCCTCGTGGCCTTCCACCTCATCCCGGCGGCCATCGCCGCCGCCCTTCTGGGCCCGGACCCCACCCCGCCGCGCACCGCCTGAGCACGGTCGAGGCCGCGCACGGTCGAGGCCACGGCGGCGACCGCAAGCGGGGCGAGCGCACCCTCGCGCTGCACCAGCCACCGCGGCACGGGGCGGCAGCGGCGGGCCCGCGGGGAGAGACCTGGCGCCGGGGAGCGCGACGCGTCGGCAGCACCGCGGGAGACCACTTCCGCGACACCCTCGGCGGGGCGGGCGACGGCGACGGCGCTCTGGGTCGGCGTGCCCGGACTTCGCCGCGCCGCCGCGCGCGCCGGCCGACGCCGGCGCGCGCTCCCCGATGCCGCG